>JAGVTI010000261.1 GCA_019136935.1 Deltaproteobacteria bacterium | reverse complement strand
TGACAAGTATCCGGCGATTTTCTGGTTCGGCGTGGTTGCGATCGGCCTGATCGCGATTTTCCTGCTGCCGATCCTGGTTCAGACGGAGAGCCTGGGTCTGCTGCTGGCGGTTGCGGTGTTCGAGCTGATCGGCGATTTCTGCATCCTGTTCCTGCTGCTGCGGGCGGGGGTCTTTTCACCGCTCATGCCCAGGCCGAATATCGATGTAACCCTGTTTGCGGCGGCACGATAGGCCGGCGTATTAACGAGACCCTCCAGCTGCCCGGTGTGTGAGGGCCTATCCCGGGTAGGCGCCTCATGACCGGGCAGCTTTTCTATCCTGCTGCCCAAGAGAGGCTGTGTCAGCTTTCCTCAAAGGGTCATTCCCTGAAGATTTCTCCCTGCGGTCGAAATGACACAGGTACCCGGTGCGACACAGTCTCAAGAGGGGGGCATGTTCGTCTTCAATCCCAGGGGGGCTGTTGATCACGGACGACTGCGACGGAGGCGTCGATCGTGACGGACATGTTTTTCAAGATATTCCCTGAGCACGACAGCCCCGTTATGCTCCTTGTCTTTGGCGCCATAGACAAGGGTAACGGCTTCCCGGTCAAGCTGATCAGCGAGTTGTTCGATTGCGCCGGGGTTGCGGTCAAGCTCCAGGAAGTAGCGCTCCCGGAATTCCTCCCATTTTGACGGGTCGTGGCCGAACCACTTGCGGAGGGCTGTGCTCGGCGCGATGTCTTTGGGCCACAAGTCGATCCGCGCCGCGTCTTTGGACACCCCTCTCGGCCAGAGCCGGTCCACGAGAACCCTGAATCCGTCACTCGTCTCAGGTTGCTCGTAAGCTCGTTTCAGAAAGACGGTCATCAGCGTATGCCCTCCGGATATGGATTCATTCCTTCCTGTTTCTACCCTGCCGGATTCCGGAGACGATGTCGTCATGTCATTCTGAGGCGTCAGCCGAAGAATCTCTTCCTTGCTTCACTCAGAATGCCCTCGAATGTAAATCGGACATTACGACACGGTTTCTCCGATCCGGCATCCCGGGGGACACCCTTATGGGGAATCAGGCGGATGTATCCCGGAACGGAATTTCCAATGTTCAATGGATCGGTCTTTCATGTTGCTGCGTTATAGGCGGCCGGGTCCAGGGGGGAGCCCGGAGGAAAAATCCGGGTGCCGAGTTCCCGATCCAGCATGAAGAGCCCTTCCCTGCTGTCGCCGATTCTTTCCATCTGCCGCAGAATTTTCTCCGTATTCGCCTCCTCTTCGATCTGTTCGTTGACGAACCAGGCCAGAAGGGGCTCCGCCGTATAGTCGTTTTCCGCCCTGACCCGATTCAGGATCCCGTGAATTTTCCCGGTAATGAATTTTTCATGGTCGCAGGCGTCTTTCCAGGCCTCCAGGGGTGAACTCCAGGAGGTCTTGAGCTGCTTGAGATCCAGAAGCGTGGCCGTTCCGCCCCGGTCGATGATGTGGTCGAAGAATTTCATGGCATGGGTCATCTCTTCGTGGGCCTGGATGCGCATCCAATGGGCCATGCCGTCGAGGTTTTCCGAATGGAAATAGGATGCCATGGACAGGTAGATGTAATAGGATTCAAGCTCGTTTTTGATCTGTTCGTTCATAATGGACTGGATTGTTTCCCCGATCATGCGTTATTCCTCCATTGATGATTGATTTGGCGACTTCTCCTTGTGAGCCGATATAAAAACACTTTATTAACGGCCTGGATGATTGTCAATGAAGGGACGGAGACGTGGCGAAATTTCGGAAGGACGGAACCGCTCTTTACCGGGTCATGACCAGGCGCTGCTCTCCCTTCGGAACGTACCACTTGATGAAATTGTACCCGATGCCGATCGGGGCGGGTTCGATTCCCCGGAACCGGGCATGGATGATGGGCAGGGCGTCGGGAACGAAGAGAAAATTGTAGGGCTGCTCTTCCGCCAGGATCTCCTGAATCCGGTCGTAACATTTCTTCCGTTCCTTCTGGTCGAAGGTGCCTCTTCCCCTTTCCAGAAGGTCGTCCACCTCGGAATTGTCGTAAGAAATGAAATTCAATTCCCCCGGCCGGGTCTTGCTCGAATGCCAGACATCGTATAGGTCGGGGTCCATGGGGATCGTCCACCCCAGGATCGTGGCGTCGAAGCGGCGCTGGTTGATGAAATCGTTGACGAAAGCGGCCCATTCCAGAATCCGGATCTTGACGTCGATGCCGATTTTGGCCAGGTTTTCCTGGATGATTTCGGCACATTTGCCCCGGACCTCGTTTCCCTGGTTGGTGATGAGTTCGAAGGAGAACGGTTTTCCGTCCTTGTCGAGGATGCCGTCGTCGTCCGTGTCTTTCCAGCCCGCCTCCGCCAGAAGGGACTGGGCTTTTGCCGGGTCGTGGGGATAGGTCCGGACATTGGGGTTGTAGGCCCAGGTTCCGGGTTTCAGGGGACCCGTGGCGGGTTTCCCCAGGCCCAGGAGCACGCCGGAGATGATCGCCTCTTTGTCGATCGCATGGGCCAGGGCCTGCCGCACCCGTTTATCCATGAAGAGGGGGCTTTTCAGGTTGTAACCGAGATAGGTGTAGGTAAAGGACAGGTAACGGTATTTGTTGAAGTTCCTGCGAAAGAGGGAATTCTCCGTCTGGCGCGTGTACTGCAGGGGTGTGAGGCCCATCTGGTCGATTCCGTTGGCCCGGAGTTCGAGAAACATCGTCGCCATGTCGGGGATGATCCGCATGATGAAGCCGTCGATGTAGGGACGGCCTTCGAAATAATCGGGGTTGGAAACGAGGACGATCTTCTGCCCGGTCACCCATTCCTTGAACTTGTAGGGACCCGTGCCGATGGGGCGGCGGATGAGGGGGCTTTGGGAAATGTCTTTTCCAGCCAGCAGGTGCTTGGGGTAAATGGCGGTGCCCCAGCTCATCAGGGCGGGGGCGAAGGGTTGGTCGTAGGTGACCCGGAAGGTATGGGGATCGAGCACTTCGGCCTTTTTCACTTTCAGGAAATCCCCGGCGTAGGCGGTCGGCGTTTTCGGGTCGATCGTCACCTGGTAGGTGTACAGGACGTCTTCCGCCGTGAAGGGTTGTCCGTCATGCCATTTGACGCCTTTCCGGAGGTGGAAGGTGATGACCAGTCCGTCGGGGGAGATGTCCCAGGATTCGGCAAGATCACCGACGATATTGATGTCCTTGTCGTATTTCACGAGGCCGTTGAAGATCATCCCGGCGATTTCGTGGGAGCTGGAATCGGAGGCCAGGATGGGGATCAGGTTCGAGGCGTCGCCGATGGAGCCTTCGACCATGATGTCGCCGTAGGCGGGTTTCGTATCTCCCGGAGAATTCACCTTTGTTTTGTCGGAGGGACCACAGCCGGCCAGGATCAGAAGAAGAGCGACAATGATGAAGATGTCTCGCAGCATGGTATCCTTTCAAACCAAGAAATCCACCTCAAACTCCATACCACATCATCGGCGATTATAAAACCGGGCGATTGCCGTAGTTCTTCCGCATGTTGAAAAGTTCGGCCGGCGGCGTTCAGGCTTGTTTCATTGAACTCTCCTCCGTTAGGGGCTGGAAGGCGGCTTGAGGTAAATGCTCTGCAAGGCGCTTTCGGCAATGACATTGTTTCCCGTGTCGTATCCTTTTACCGACCAAAGGTACTTTTTCCCCGGCGCAAGGTATTCCGTGAGAACCGTGGGCGGAATCCGGTAGGTATTCTTGCGGGTCAGGGCGGAGAAACGGATTTTCTTGTCGCCGGCCTGGATAAAACTGATGAGGTAGAGGGAAGCCTTTTCCATCTTCCCCCACTCGAAGAGGGAATCGGGCGGGATGTCCATGCCGTCGCGGGGTTTGATCAGTGCCAAGGTTTTCTTGGCGGGAGCCTCCGTTCCCTTGACCCAGTATACGATTTCCGGGACCTCGAAAGGCATTTCGGGGCTCGTGACGACGAATTTTACGATATGGTATCCCGGCTCAAACGTCGGCAGATCCGGAATGCGCGGCGTTGCCAGGGTGATTTTCCCCCCTGCCGGGACGAAACGGTTCACCTGTCCGATGATTCGGTCATCGACTTTCCAGTATCCGTTCAGAAACCCCGAACCGTTATAGTAGACGTCGGCGCAGGCTTTCAGCCCCTTGAAATTTCTCGGGACCATTTCCTCGTTTTTCTTCCGGACGTTATCGAAGTAAAGCTCGATCCGCCGTACGGAGAACGCGGCGGCGCTTCCGGGGACAATACGGATGATCACATTGGCGGGGTCCAGGAAAGTACCGGCAAAACTGCGCCGGTACAGGAAGGTGTTTCCGCCTTTCCGAAAAACCCTTTCGACGATGCTCTGCGGTATGGTTAACACTTCGGAAGCCTGAAAGGTCGTGGTGATGGGCGTATGGACATATCCGATGATCGCGTCGTTGAAGATGAACGTTCCCTGTGTGGACGTCACAGGAGACGCCAGGGGGCTGCTCAGCGTATAGTGAATCGTGACGCTCGTTGATTGGCCGTAGGCGGCATTGACGTTGGAGGGCGCTGACGTCGCACCGAGCGCCGCTGACGCACTCCACAGAAGGGTCATGAAAAAAACAAAAAACTGTATGGATCTTTTCCGTGTCTTCATCATTTCACCTCAAAGTCCGAATTTT
>JAGVTI010000142.1 GCA_019136935.1 Deltaproteobacteria bacterium | reverse complement strand
CCGAGGAGCACAGTTCCTTTGTCATGTCCGAGGAGCACAGTTCCTTTGTCATGTCCGAGGAGCACAGTTCCTTTGTCATGTCCGAGGAGCACAGTTCCTTTGTCATGTCCGAGGAGCGCCGTCTCTTTGCCATGCCCAAAGAGCACAGTTCCTTTGCCATGTCCGAGGAACACCGTTCCTTTGCCATGCCCGAGGAGCGCCGTCTCTTTGCCATGCCCAAAGAGCACAGTTCCTTTGCCATGCCCGAGGAGCACCGTTCCTTTGTTATGCCCGAGGAGCGCCGTCTCTTTGCCATGCCCAAAGAGCACCGTTCCTTTGTTATGCCTGAGGAGCCCCTTTTCCTTTGTCATTCTGAGGAGCGGCAGCGACGAAGAATCTCAAGCGCGAAAGAGAGATCCTTCGCTGCGCTCAGGATGACAAAGGGCGGGTAACGCTCGGGACGACAACGGCGGGTAACGCTCGGGACGACAACGGCGGGTAACGCTCGGGACGACAACGGCGGGGAGCGCTCAGGATGACAAAGGTGGGAAGCGCACGGGACAAACAGACTGGGAACGTATTGAAACCATGCAAATCACAAGGAGCCTTTTATCCAACGAATTTTCGGAAACATAAGCGGCCTGAAACCGGAGCAGATCCGGCGGATCGAACAGTTCTACCGCCGCCGGGTTCCCCCGGAGAAGGTCCTGACCCACGAGCTGGCCCGCCAGATGACGGAGCTCTCCCGGGAAATCAACCGCCAGGTCGGCCTGCTGATCACCCGGCGGGGGGAGGTCGCCTACGTTATCGTCGGCTCCTACAAGGACCTCTTCATTCCCGACCTCTCGGGCTTCCGGGCCTCGTCGGTCCGTTTCCGGGGTCTGCGCCTGCTTCACACCCACCTCGACCGGGAAGGCTTGACGGGAGACGACCTGACGGACCTGGCCCTGCTGCGCCTGGACCTGGTTTCGGCCGTCGAGGCGGAGCCCGACGGCCTGCCGGGCCTCGTCCACTCGGCCCACCTGGTCCCGGAAAACGCGGAAGACCGCTTCTGGAACACCCTGGAGCCGGTCCGTCCTTCGGCCCTCGATCTCGATTTCCCGGCCTTCATCAGGACCCTCGAAGGGGAGTTCGCCCGCCAGGAAAGGACCCGGAAGGTCGACGCGAAGGACCGGGCGCTTCTCGTCCGGGTGGAAACGAACCCCGCCTTCGACAGCGAGGGGGCCCTGGCCGAGCTTCGGGAACTCGCGGTCACCTCGGGGGTGGAGGTCTTCGACACGGTCCTCCAGCATCGTCCCCAGATGGACCCCAAGTACGTCGTCGGCCGGGGGAAACTGTCGGAGATCGTCATCAAGGCCCTCCAGATCGGGGCCAACCTGCTCGTCTTCGACCACGAACTGACCCCCGCCCAGATCCGCTCCATCACGGATTTCACGGAGCTGCGGGTCATCGACCGGACCCAGGTCATTCTCGACATCTTCGCCCACCGGGCCAGGAGCCGCGAGGGAAAAATCCAGGTGGAGCTCGCCCAGCTGAAATACCGCCTGCCCCGCCTGGTCCGCAGGGACACGTCCCTGTCGCGCCTGGCCGGCGGCATCGGCGGCACGGGCCCCGGAGAAACGAAACTGGAGGTCGACCGGCGGCGGGTCCGGGAACGGATCCACCGGCTGGAGAAGGAACTGAAGGACATCGAACAGGCCCGCGGCCAGAGGCGGGTGAAACGGGGCAAGGCGGGGCTGCCGGTCATCTCCATCGTCGGCTACACCAATGCGGGGAAATCGACCCTGCTGAACGCCCTGACGAAAAGCCGGGTCTTCGTGGAAAACCGCCTGTTCGCCACCCTCGACCCGAAGAGCGCCCGCCTGCGCTTTCCCCGGGACACGGAGGCGGTCATCACCGACACGGTGGGGTTCATCCGGGACCTGCCGCCGGAACTCTTCGCCGCCTTCCGGTCCACCCTCGAGGAGCTCAACGAGGCGGACGTGCTTCTCCATGTCGTCGACGTGAGCAACCCCGACTTCGAAAGCCATATCGCGGCGGTGGAAAAGGTTTTATCGGAAATCGGGGTCCTGCACAAACCGACCCTCATGATTTTCAACAAGGAGGATTGTTTCCCCGACAAGGAGATGCTGGCTAACCTCTGCCGCCGCTTCGAGGCGACGGCGGTTTCGGCCCTTTCCCCCGGGACCCTTTCCGGCCTGATCGAGCGCCTGGAGACTCGACTGGGAGATGCCTGGCGATCATCGCCGCATACCGTTTCGCCGCCCCCATGTTCGCAATGACGGCGTCCCGGCCCTTCTCGCCGCGGAGGCGGAGGTTCTCCATGTCCTTGAGCAGGGCGGACAGACCGGCGAAAAGATCCTCCCCGCCGGTTACGCAGATCCCCGCCCCGGCTTCTTCCAGGAGGGCCTTCTCGTTCTGGAAATCCTCCATGGAGGGGCCGTAGAAAACGACCTTCCCCCAGGCGGCGGGTTCCAGGATGTTCTGCCCCCCTTTGGGAACGAGGGAGCCGCCGCAATAGACGACGGCGGCCAGGCTGTAGGCCTTGAAAAGCTCGCCGATGACGTCGATCAGGACGATCCGCTCCCCGTCGCGGATTTTCCCGCCGTTGATCTCGCTCATGGTGATGAAATCGGAAAATCCCGCTTCCCGGATCAGGGCGATGACCCGGTCCCGCCTTTCGATATGACGGGGGACCAGGATGAGTTTCAGCCCGGGCTCCGTCTCCAGCAGGCGGCGGTACACATCCAGGACGATTTTTTCCTCCCCCTCGTGGGTGCTGCCGACGACCCAGACCTTTTCCGCCGGGTCCATGCGGAGCCGGGCGGCGATACCGCGCTGCAGCGGAACGGAGGCCGTCGCCGCCAGGCCGTCGTACTTGGCGTTTCCCTGGACATGGACCTTTTCGGGGGGAAGGCCCATGGCGACGATGCGCTCCCGGTCGGTCCTCGAAATGACGCCCACCTGGTCCACCCTTTCCAGGACGGGTTTCCAGAAGAACCGCGTCAGCCTGTACTTCCTGAACGACCGGGGCGAGATCCGGCCGTTGACCATGACCACCTTGACGCCCGAAGCCCGGCAGGCGGCCAGGAAGTTCGGCCAGAGTTCCGTTTCGACGGGGACGAAAATATCGGGGCGGACCAGGCGGATCAGTTTTTTCACCACGAAGGGAATGTCGAGGGGGTAATAGATCAGGGCGTCGGCGCCGGAAATGAGGCGTTCGGCCATGAGACGTCCCGTTTCCGTGGTCGTCGAAACGACAATGCACCCTTTCGGGAACCGTTCCCGAAGCGCCGCCACGATGGGAGCCGCCGCCGTGACCTCGCCGACGGACACGGCGTGGACCCAGATCCGGGGCCGGCCTTTCATGGCTTCGAAGCGATTCTCCCCGACGAAGCCCAGCTTCGGACCGATACTGCGGCGGTACTTCCCCGTAAGGGCGATTTTGAAGGCGTAGAAGGGGAAAAGCAGCAGGGCGGCCAGGAAGAGGATTATATTGTATACGGTCATCATGATGGCGCGCATCTTCGTCGTTTTTCCCCGGCCTGTCAAGGGCTTTTCTCCTTGACGGCGGGCCGGTTGTGGTGTATCCGTGGGGCGTTCAAAAAAGGCTTGAAATAGCTGATAACGCAAAGTGTTTTCGATGGAAGCGGCCCCGGCGTTTTCAACGTCGCCCCGGATTCGGGAATCCAGTTCAGGGCGGGCTCCGATCCGGGACCCATTTCCGGCGCGCAAGGCCCGGCAAACGGATTCCGGGTCAAGCGATCGTGTCGTAACACCCGATTTCCGTTTGAGGTCCTTCTGAGTCCTTCGCTTCACGCAAGGATCAACTCCGCGAAGAATCGAATCATGACGATCCGTTCAAAGGAAGAGATTCTTCGGCTGACGCCTCAGAATGACAACCTCCCGTTTTCATCCTGAACGAAGCGAAGGAAACTTTTCTGTCGCCGTCAACGAAGCGAGGGACGCCCCCGGTGTCGCAAACGAAACGGAGGACACCCCCCGTTCGGCGCAAACGAAATGCAGGACAATCATCCGTCATCGGAAGCGTAACGGAGACCCTCCCGGTCGGCAGAAACGAAACGGAGGAAGCTCCCCCGGGCACCATAAACGGAGAAATGCAAGACAACCCCGTTGTCGTAAACGAAGTGGAGGCCACTCGCCGGTCGGCAGAAACGAAACGGGGGAAGCTCCCCCGGTGTCATCCTGAACGAAGTGAAGGATCTCTCTTTTCTTCACCCGGGAACCTTCGGAATGACAAAAGAATTTTTCACAGTGGAATAAAAGGAGACCCATGAAGAAAATCGCACCCTCCATTCTTTCCGCCGATTTCGGGCGCCTGGCCGAAGAGATCCAGGCCGTCGGGGAAGCCGGGGCGGACTGGATTCACATCGACATCATGGACGGCCATTTCGTCCCGAACCTCACCATCGGCCCCGCCGTCGTCAAGGCGCTGCGCAAAACGACGTCGCTGCCCTTCGACGTCCACCTGATGATCGAAGACCCGGACCGTTACCTGGACGCCTTCATCGATGCGGGGAGCGATTTTCTGACGGTCCACGTCGAGACGGCGACCCACCTCCACCGCACCGTCGCGGGCATCCGGGAAAAGGGCGTCCGGGCCGGCGTGTCCCTCAACCCGGCGACACCCGTTTCTCTCCTGGAGGAGATCCTGCCGGACTGCGACCTGGTCCTGGTCATGACCGTCAACCCCGGTTTCGGGGGACAGAAGTTCATTCCCTCCATGCTGCCGAAGATCCGGAAAATCCGCGGCATGATGTCGTCCCTGGAACGGCCGCCGATTCTGGAAGTGGACGGCGGCATCACCCTGGACAATATCCGCCAGGCCTCCCTGGCGGGGGCCGACGTCTTTGTCGCCGGGGCGGCGGTCTTCGGAAGCGGCGACTACGTGGGAACGATCCGGGCCATGAAGGGTAAACTGGAGGACAACGGCTAGAAGGAGCGGGACGGAAGGGATCCGCCGGGAAAAATCCACGTAAAAAGGGCGGGGCCGTTTTGCGGCTCCGCCCTTTCGTTTTACCGAATCCAAACGGGATTCAAAGATCTACTTCTTCGTGTAATCGTAAACGCCCTTCCCGGACTTCCGGCCCAGGCGTCCGGCCCGGACCAGTTTCTTCAGGAGCGGAGCCGGGCGGTACTTGTCGCCGAGTTCCTCGTTGAGGCCCTCGATGATGTGCAGCAGGGTGTCGTTCCCGATCAGGTCGGCCAGGGCCAGGGGGCCGATGGGATGATTGCAGCCCAGCATCATGGCCTTGTCGATGTCTTCCGGCGTGGCCAGGCCGTCGCCCAGGGTGAAGAACGCCTCGTTGATCATGGTGCACAGAACGCGGTTGACGACGAAGGCGGGGCCTTCCTTTACGATGACGCATTCCTTGCCGAGCTTCTCGCCCCAGGCCTTGGCGATGGCCAGGGTCTCCTCCGAGGTCTCGTAAGCCATGATCAGTTCCATGAGCTTCATGACCGGAACGGGATTGAAGAAATGGGTCCCGATGAAGCGGTCCGGACGGTCCGTCAACGCGGCCATCTCGGTGATGCTGAGGCCGGAGGTATTGGTGAAGAACAGGCAGTGGGCCGGAACGACTTCCTGGAGTTCCTTGTAAACCTGCTTCTTGATGTTCAGGACTTCCACGACCACCTCGACGACGGCGTCGGCGTTGCCCGCCGCTTCCTTCAGATCGAGGGTCGGCTTGATCCGGGCCATGACGGCATCCATGTCCGCCTGGGTTCTCTTGCCCTTCTCCACTTCCCGGCTCAGGTTCTTCCGGATGGTGTTCATCCCGTTATCGATAAACCGCTGTTCGATGTCCCGCATGGTCACCTGGAATCCCGCCTGGGCACAGACCTGCGCGATCCCGCTTCCCATGAGACCGGCACCCAACACGCATACATTCTTAATCTCCATTTCCATACTCCTTCCTGTCAATATTTTGGATTTTCACTCTCGATGTAACCGTAAAAAGAAAGTCGCGAAGAGTTCCCCTGCAAAGAGATTCTTCGTCGCTGACGCTCCTCAGAATGACAACCAGGGGAACGCGGCATCCTCGGAACGACAACCAGGGGAGCGTTGCGCCCTCGGAATGACGACACTCCTTTATCGTCCTGAACATTACCCTTTTGTCATCCTGAACGAAGTGAAGGACCGCTTCCAGGAGGTGCCCCCAAGCGGCACGTCCTTCACCGGCTGGTCACCCCGGGGGACGCAAAGGGACTCCCTGCAAAGAGATTCTTCGTCGCTGACGCTCCTCAGAATGACAACCAGGGGAACGCGGCGTCCTCAGAATGACAACCAGAGGAGCGCTGCGTCCCGGAATGACAACCACAGGGAGCAGGGACATGCCGGAATGATCCTCTTCTTCGCTTCGCCCGGAACGGCCTCGGACAGTCTATCGCGATGCAGTGCCCGGTAAGTAGCAGAAAGCAAAGAGGGAAGTCAATTCTTTTTTTGCCGCTTTCCCCGGCGGCCCGTCCGGCTTCGCTACTTCCCGGAACAGATGGACACCAGGAGACGTTCGATCAGGAGACGTTCGTCACGTCCCGTCGATTTAAGGGAAAGATCGATCTGCACCAGCCGGTCGAGGTGCGCAAGGAGTTCCTCTTCGGTGAAGCGCCGGGAGTTTTTCAAGGCCTGGTAGACGGCATAGGGGTGCTGACCGGCAAGGCCCAGATCCTTTTTCCCCCCGCCTGCGGCCATGTCTTTCAGCAGCGGGTGAATCTTCCTCTGGAATTCGCCGTACTCCGTATCGGCCCGGAGACCCTTGAGAACACCGGAGCGGATCAGCAGCTTTGCCTGGAGCAGATGGCGGATTTCCCGGCCGATCATGGCGAGAATCATCAGGTAGGGCACCCCCTGGAGGATCAACTCCCGGAGCACATCGAGGCCGGCAGACAGGTTCTTCTCCGTCATGGCCGCAACGAGCTGGAACACCGTGTCCTCCCGGGACTTTCCGACCACCGCCTCGACATCCGCCTCGTCGATCGTCGATTTCTCCCCGGCAAAAACGATCAGTTTTTCGACGGCCTGAACGGATTCCCGCAGCTGGAAACCCGTCCTTTCCCCCAGGGCGTCCCAGGCGCCGGAGGTCATTCTCTTCCCCCCTTCCGAGAGCATTCCCCTCACCTGCTCCATCAGGCGCCCCTTCTGCTTCGCCTCCGCCTTGACTTTCGGAAAGTGGAGGACCACCCCCAGCTCGGAAATCACCCTGAAAAGTTTTTTCCGCCGGTCGACGGCTTCGGCAACCAGGATCAGGTGATTCTCCGGCGGCAGCCGGTGACGCAGCAACGCCTCCAGGCGGGGTTCATCCTCCCGCCCGGCCGCCTTGATTTTCTCCCGTTCCTCGGTGCACAGCTCGATGGCGCGGGGAAGCCAGGTTTCCCGGTCGTCTTTTCCCTCCCCTTCCAACAGGCGGGTCCAGTCCTTGTCACGGATGGTCTTCCATCCGCCGTCCCGGAGGTCCTCCAGCTTCCAGCCCGCCATGTCCAGGAAGGTCATGAAGGAAACGGCCGCCTTACGCGGATTCTTGTCCAGATGCTCCCGGACACTCTTGATGAGATGGGAGGCGGTTTCCCTGGAATGAAACAGGTGGGTGTCGCGGACCACGACCAGCTTCCTGCCGGAAAGCAGGGGGGGAACGACCAGGGCGGAGCAGATGCGCTCCGTTTCGTCCGGCCCGCCGCTCAGGACAAACAGGTTCAACTCCCGGTCCGCCTCGGGAACAACGGCCGCGACGATTTCTTCCAGGGCTTCCCGAACCAGGTATTCCTCTTCACCGTAAAGGAGATAAACGGGTTGGATTCTACCCTTCCTGACGTCTTCAAGCGCTCGCCGGTAATCCGCGTCGGATGGTTCAGGATACATGGAATTGAATTCTCTCCCTCTACCGGCTCCCCGTTTCAGCCGCTTCCGGGCGGAAGCCGGATCGGCACGGAAAGCGGATGGAAAGACCCGGGCCGGGTGCTACATGATCACGAATCTCTGGATATGTTTCACCGCTTCATCCGGATCGTCGATAATCGTGAATAGATCGAGGTCTTCCCTGGAAATCATGTCCTCTTTCAACATGGTGTTTTTCAGCCAGTTGATCAGGCCCCGCCAGTAATCGCCCCCCATGAGAATGACGGGAAACCCCTTGATGCGCCTGGTCTGGATCAGGGTCAGGGCCTCGAACAGCTCGTCCATCGTCCCGAAACCGCCCGGCAGAATGACGTAGGCCACGGCATACTTGACGAACATCACCTTGCGGATGAAAAAGTAGTGGTAATTGATGGACACATTTGCGTAGGGATTCGGTTTTTGTTCATACGGAAGCTGGATATTCATCCCGACGGATGTCCCGCCCGCCTCGGCGGCGCCCCGGTTTCCGGCCTCCATGATGCCGGGGCCGCCCCCCGTGATCACGCTGAACCCCCCTTCCACGAGTTTCCGGGCAAGGTCCTGGGCCTTGTCGTAATAGGGATCGCCCGGTTTTACCCGGGCGGAACCGAAAATCGTGACGGCCCGTTTTACCCGGGAAAGCGTGTCGATGGCGTCGACAAACTCCGCCATGATCCGGAATATCCGCCATGATTCCGCCGGCGTCAGGGCATCGATCAGATATTGTCTGTCCTCCAAGGTGGCCTCCTTTCTGTCGGCACGGCTGCACTTCGTCAAACGTTGCCGCACGGCATGACAAAACGGTCCCGCCCTGCTGGATGACGGCCTTCTCTGTCCCCCTCCCGTCCGGCAACACTGCAAACCACCACAACGCTACCCGGCCAAGGAGCCGGTGTAGCTGCATATTTCCCGGTTGATCGAAGAATCTCTAGTTGTTTCTTCTTCTCTGGACCTTTGCCAGTCTTCTGCGGGCTTCGATGGTCTTTCTCTTCTTCTTCACGGAAGGCTTTTCATAGGCCCGGCGAACCTTCAATTCCTTGAACAGACCGCTTTTGGAGAGCTTGTTCTTGAGAATTTTCAGGGCCTTCTCCACATCGTTGTCGAATACTTTAACTTCCAAGATCGTTCTTCCTTTCTACTTTTTAATATGGACCTGTCTTCGTTTCGGTTCGCCCCCGTACCGAAAAGACCGTTTCCGTCGAATCCTGCCGCCGCCTCGAAACGGCACCGCAGGACAATCCTCTTTTCTATATGTCCCGATGGTACTCCTGGATCGTCTTGACCGACCAGTCTCCCGTCTTCACCGCCTTGATGGCGTTGACCGCCGCCTGGGCACCCGAAAGGGTCGTCACCAGGGGAACGCTGTGAAAGACCGCCGTCGACCGGATCACCGCCGTGTCCTCGCGGGTTTTCTTTCCGCTGGAGGTGTTGATGATCATGGCGATCTCACGGTTCTTCATCAGGTCGATGACGTTCGGCCGGCCCTCGTAGATCTTGGGCAGAACCGTCACGGTGATATCGTTGTTCTTGAGAACCGCCGCCGTGCCGCCGGTCGCGACGATGGTAAACCCGAGATGCTCCAGTTCCTTGGCGAGAAACACGATCTGCCTTTTATCCTTGTTGTTCACGCTGAGGAAGATCTTGCCGGATGCCGGCAGAATCGTCCCCGCCGCAATCTGCGATTTGGCAAACGCCATGCCGAAAGTGGAATCGATCCCCATCACTTCGCCGGTGGACTTCATTTCCGGCCCCAGGATCGCATCGACACCCGGGAACCGCGAGAAGGGGAAAACCGATTCCTTCACCGCCACATGGGGCACCTCCACCTCCCGCGTAAAGCCCAGTTCCTTCAGGGTTTTGCCCGCCATGACCTTGGTGGCCAGGTTGGCCAGGGGAACCCCCGTCACCTTGCTGACGAAGGGAATGGTCCGGGAGGCCCGGGGATTCACTTCCAGCACGTAGATGATGTCGTTGCGGATGGCGTACTGGATGTTCATCAGGCCCTTCACCTGGAGTTCCCGCGCCAGGGCGTAGGTGTTCTCCTTGATGACGCTGACCAGCTTGGCATCCAGGGTATAGGGCGGCATGACGGAGGCGCTGTCCCCCGAGTGAATGCCCGCTTCCTCGATATGTTCCATCAGGCCGCCGATGACCGTCGTCTCGCCGTCGGATATGGCGTCCACATCGATCTCGATGGCATCCTCGAGGAACTTGTCGATCAGGATCGGATGCTCCGGGGACACGCGTATGGCCTTTTTCATGAACTCTTCCAGGCCCTCGTCGTCGTAGACGATTTCCATGGCCCTTCCCCCCAGCACGTAGGAGGGACGGACGATGACGGGATACCCGATCTTGTTGGCCACTTTCTCCGCCTCGGCGAAAGACCGGGCCGTTCCGTTTTCCGGCTGGATCAGGTTCAGCTTCTTGAGGAGCACCTGGAACCGCTTCCGGTCTTCCGCCCGGTCGATGCTGTCCGGAGTGGTGCCCCAGATCGGGACACCGGCCTTTTCCAGGGGCACGGCCAGGTTCAGGGGGGTCTGCCCGCCGAACTGGACCACCACCCCCGCCGGTTTCTCCAGCTTGATGACGTTCAGGACGTCTTCCCGGGTCAGGGGCTCGAAGTAGAGCTTGTCCGACGTATCGTAGTCGGTGCTGACCGTCTCCGGGTTGCTGTTGATCATGATGCTCTCGTAACCCAACTCCCGCAGGGCCAGGGAGGCGTGGACACAGCAGTAGTCGAACTCGATCCCCTGTCCGATGCGGTTCGGCCCGCCTCCCAGGATCAGCACCTTGGGTTTTTCGCTGCGAACGCTCTCCTCGACGGACTCATAGGAGGAGTAGTAATAGGGTTTCTCCGCCCGGAACTCCCCGGCGCAGGTATCGACGAGCTTATAGACGGGGTGGATGCCCTTCTTCTTCCTCATGTCCTCGACGACCGTCTCCACCGTGCCCAGGATGTGGGCCAGCTGGACGTCTGAGAACCCGAATTCCTTCGCCTTGCGCAGCAGATCGGCGGGAAAATCCTTCTTCCAGGCGTTGAGATCCCGCTTCGTTCCCTGGAAGCGGAAGCCTCTCAGCTCGACCTCCAGGTCGAAGATCTCCTTCATGTTGAAGAGGAACCACCGGTCAATCCGGCTTAAATCATAAATCTCGTCCAAGGACATGCCCGCCTGGAAGGCATAGCGGATGTAGAAGAACCGCTCCGCGTTGGGGACGCGGAGTTTCTCCCGGATTCGCTCCAGTCCGTCCTCGCCCTGGATGAGCGTATCCTTGCCGTCGGCGCCGAAACCGAAACGGCTGGTCTCCAGGGAGCGGAGGCCCTTCTGGAAAGCCTCCTTGAAGGTTCTGCCGATGGACATGGCCTCTCCGACGGCCTTCATGGACGTGTTGAGCGTCGGATCCGCCAGCGGAAATTTTTCGAAGGTGAACCGGGAAATTTTAAATACGCAATAGTCGACGGTCGGTTCGTAAAGACACGTGGTCCTTCCCGTGATGTCGTTGCGCACCTCGTCGAGGGTGTACCCGACGGCAAGTTTCGTCGCCACCCGGGCGATGGGGAATCCCGTCGCCTTGGAAGCGAGGGCCGAACTGCGGGACAGGCGGGGATTGACCTCGATGATCACGATCTTCCCGTTCTCGGGGTTCTGGCCGAACTGGATATTGACGCCCCCTCCCGTAATGTCGATCTTCCGGATGATCTTGCGGCAGAAATCGGTGAACTGCCTGTATTCCTTCGCCGTCAGGGTCTGCGCTGGGGCGACGACGGCGCTGTCTCCCGTGTGGACCCCCATGGGATCGATGTTCTCCATGGACGTGATGATGATGACGTTGTCGGCACAGTCCCGCATGACCTCGAATTCGATCTCCTTCCAGCCGAGAACGGACTGTTCGACAAGAAGCTGCCCCACGGGGCTGTACTCGATTCCCTTGGCGATGAACGCCTCGAGTTCTTCCTTGTTGTAGGCGATGGAGCCGCCCGTTCCGCCCAGGGTGAAGGCAGGCCGCAGGATCAGGGGGAAACCGATCCGAAGCCCGATTTCCATGCCCTCCTCCAGGGTGGTGGCGATTCCGCTTTCGGGAAGGCTGATGCCGATCTCCTGCATGGCCTTCTTGAACAGATCCCGGTCCTCCGCCCGGGCGATCGCCTCGGCGCCGGCTCCCAGGACCTCGACATGGTACTTCTCAAACACACCGGCCCGGGCCAGAAACACCGCCGTATTCAGCGCCGTCTGACCGCCCAGGGTGGGAAGAATCGCGTCGGGTCTTTCCCGCTCGATGATTTTTTCGACCATGGCCGGCGTAATCGGCTCGATATAGGTGCGGTCGGCCATTCCCGGGTCCGTCATGATCGTCGCCGGGTTGCTGTTGACCAGGATAACGTAGTAGCCTTCCTCTTTCAGGGCCTTGCAGGCCTGTGAGCCCGAATAGTCGAATTCGCAGGCCTGGCCGATGACGATGGGCCCCGAACCGATTATCAATATTTTCTTCAAATCTTCCCGCTTCGGCATATTTCTCGATCCCGCTTCTGATTATTTTAAAATCGCAAAAAATTGGTTTGGGTCATTTCTCCATGCTCCGTACGAACCGGCCGAACACGGCGTTCGGTCCGCCTTCCTCATCCGGCAGGGGGATGAACTGGACCCCCAGGATACCGCACTCGTCGGAAGCGATTCCCTCGACGGTGCCGTCATTGACATTGACGTGGGAAACGCGCAGCCCCTTCTCCAGATCCGCCGTCTCGGACATGACAAAACTGTGGCTCTGTGCCGTAATGGCCACCGAGTTCCCCTCGATATCCCGGACCGCATAATTGCCGCCGTGATGCCCCACCTTCATCCGGGTCACGGCCCCGCCCGCGGCGAGACAGATGAGTTGCGCCCCCAGGGATATCCCCAGGATGGGCACCCGCCCGATAGCTTTCCCGATTTCGGAAACGAGGGACTTCGCCCGGTTCGGGTCTCCGGGGCCGCTGGAAATGACCAGTCCCTGGGGATTGAGCGCCCGGACTTCATCCCAGGAAAGGTCGGGCGACATTTCGACGACTTCGCAGCCGCAACGGCTCAACTGGTCGAGAGTGCTTCTCTTCACGCCCAGATCGTAGAGGGCGACCCGGTACCTTCCTTTGCCCGAAAAACTTCCCGGCTTCGCCCCGGTCGCTTTCATTCCGATTCCGGGTTCCTCCCAGGTTTTCAGCTTCTCCAGCAGAACCCGCGCCGGCAAAGCGGCGGAACCGATGATCCCCTTCATTTCCCCATGATCCCGGATGTAAAGGGACAGGGCGCGGGTATCGACCTTCTCCATGCCGATGGTGCCGCCGTCCTGCAGCCTCTTTTCGAGGGCCTCCGTCGCCCGCCAGTTGCTGACGATCCGGCTCTTTTCCTTGACGATAAGCGCCCCGGCCTGGATCGAACCGGACTCGGAATCCTCCTCGTTCACCCCGTAGTTCCCGATCAGGGGATAGGTCATGTTGAGCAGGCAGCCCGCATTGTCCGGATCCGTCAGGATTTCCTGGTAACCGACGACCCGGTGATCATCGTGGACCCAACCGCATACCTCGCCCTCCGCTCCGAAGGACACACCCCGGAAAACCGCACCGTCTTCCAGCACCAATATCATATCCATGTTAATCCGTTCTCCACATCATAAAAGTTCTCCGTGACCGCAAAAAGCCGGAACCGCACACCGGAGGATTGAATCGGGCCTCCCCCCTTTCCAACGGGGAATATTCCTTACACCGGTCCCTGAAATGCACGTTAGAATAAATAGAGAAGGAAAGCCGGCGGGTTAGCGGTACAAAAAGTTCTGACTCAGTCAAGGAACCGTCGGGTTGAAACAAAAAAAGGGCAGTACGGCCTTGTTTTTTATGACGCGCCGCAAACCACCCTTTTCAATGCCTGTTAGACCACGCTCCTTACTTTATCAGAAACTTTTCTCAAAATCACAAAGAAGGATTCTTGTTACTTTCCGGAAACCGGCCGCGAAGGCCGCTTCTGAATGACACCACCGGAACATTGAGATGCCTGGTATGAAATCCTCACCCAAAGAGGGTTCTTCTATAATCGATCTTCATGAAAAGTGCAACTAAAAAATGATGCAATTCCCCCCGGATGGAGGTACCCGGCCAGCCGTAACCCGTTTACCGGACGGAGAGCACGATTTTCGACCCCGCCGGCGGATTCCCAACTCGACGGCCGCGAAAAAAGCCAGGGATGCGGTCCGACGGAAGCACCGGAGACGAAGAATCCCTTGTCATATCAGATTCTTCCCGGGAGGTTATCCGAGAACGCGGCGAAGGGTTCGGAAGGGAAGCGGTCGCCTTGAATCCTGCCGTCCAGGTTCCAGGCCGGATTGCGGTATTTCGTCTCCAGGAGACGGTTCTTCAGGGCGTCCTCTTCGGGAGTCAACTCCTTTGCGGCGAAACGGACATTCCAGGACGTTTCAAAGGCCCGCTGCACAATTCCGCTGAACGGCTCCGGCCTGATCGCCTCTCCCGTTTCTCCACGAACGGATGTGACGGCTTCGCTTAGATGACTGCAAAGCTCCGCTTGCCGCCCTTCGGAAGGCAGAATGAACCGGCAGCTCTTTTCGGCGTCGAAATCAAGGAGGATCGATCCGTGCTGAAGAAAACAGCCCCGGGATCTGACCTGGGCGGAACCGCATATTTTCCTGCCCCGGGAAAGCAATTCAAAAGGAGCGGGAAAGGCAAAACAGATGGCGCTCATCCCCCTCTCCTCCCCATGGCGGCACTCCCTGGCCATGGTTACCTCGATTCCCAGTTCGGCAAAAGCCCGGATCAGGCAGGAACAGACCGCCCGGTAATTTTCAACGAGGTTGCCGGAGAAAAAAGGGGAACCTTCCCGGGAAACGACGGCATAAGTCAGTTCGCAGTCATGCAGAACGGCTTTCCCCCCCGTGGGGCGGCGAACGACATCCATACCGTCACGGCGGCAATGATGAAGATTGATTTCGGTTGCCGTGCTCTGGAAGTAGCCAATGGACAGGGCGGGCTTTTCCCAGCCGTAAAAGCGGAGGGTCGGCGGGCCGCCGCGTTCCTGAAGGGAACGGAACAGGGCTTCATCCGTGGCCATGTTTTCAAAAGCATCGAAAATTTGAAAGGGAAGAACGCGCCAGTTTTCCAAAAGCGGTCAGTCCACCTCGCCTTCCTGGAGGACGAAGTCGTGATACCCCTTGGCATCGAGCAGATCATCCAGTTCATCCAGATCCTTCATCTCCACGACGATCAACCAGCCCGTATCCTGGGGATCACTGTTGATAATCCCCACGTCGTCATCGATGTCTTCATTGACCGTCACCACATCCCCGCTGACAGGGGAGATCAACTCGGCGACTGATTTTTCGGCCGACTCGATGGTGCCGAAAGGCTCGTCCCTCTCGATTTCAGATTCGATCTCGGGAAGTTCCACGGAAAGGACCTCCCCCAATTTTTCCTGGGCATAGTCCGTAATTCCGATCGTGGCAAAATCCCCGTCCACTCTGACCCAGACGTGCTCACGACTGTAAAGAAGATCATCCGAAAATACTGGCATAATAATCACTTCCTATTAGAATTAATAAAACCCATGCCGGAGCACGGGGAGTAACGCATCACCTGTCATGCCAAGACGGTTAATTCCTTGGGCATTTTCGTTAATATTTCCGCTTTTCCGGAGGTCACCCGGATCGTGTCCTCGATCCGGATCCCCCATTTTCCGGGCAGGTAAATCCCCGGTTCGATCGTGACCACCATTCCCTTTTCAAGGCGCCGCTCCGATTTCACGGATATCGCGGGAACTTCGTGGATCTCCAGGCCGACCCCATGGCCCGTGCCATGGCCGAAGTGATCGCCCCAGCCCTCCTTCGAAATGATTTCCCTGGCGACCCGATCGACTTCCTTGCAGGGGCGGCCGTCGACGGCGGCCTCAATTGCCCGGTCGTGGGCCTCTTTCACAAGCCCATACACCGCTTTTAAAGCGGATTCAACCCTTCCGATAAAAAAAGTGCAGGTTTCATCGGAACGATATCCGTTATACACGGCGCCGTAGTCGATCACCAAGGCATCCCCCGCCGCGAGTTTTCTCGATCCCGGCCTGGCATGGGGCAAAGCGGCGTTGGGACCCGAGGCGACGATGGTATCGAAGGAAACCCCTTCGGCCCCCTCTTTCCTCATCCTGTATTCCAGTTCGAGGGCGATATCTCGTTCGCAAATCCCGGGTTTGATGATGGGGAGAATGGATTGGAGCGCACCGGCGGCAATATCCGCGGCTTTCCGGATGCAGGCGATTTCACGGTTGCTTTTACGAGCCCGCAGGAAATCGATTTCCGAGGACAGGGGCTTGAATTTCACCCGCCTGTTCTTCGCTTTCAGCAGGCGATGCAGCTGCACGCTGAGGACCGCCTCCTCGAAGCCGACAACGCGCGCCTGCAGATCGGCCAGGAGGGAGGTGAGCGTTTCCACCTTGTCGGTCATCCGGACCAATTCCAGGCCTCGGGTCTCACCCTTCGCCTGGGTCACGTAGCGGCCGTCGACAAGCAGGCGGGGCCGCTCGTCCGGACCGATGAGTAAAATTCCGTCACTGCCGGAAAAACCCGTCATATAACGAATATTGTTCAGATCAAAGAACAGAAAAGCATCGATGCCCCACTGTCCGAACCGGGAAAGGAGCCGTTCGATACGAGCCGAAGAACGCCTTGGGGTCATGAAGCCGCGCTCCGCATTCGGATCACCTGTGTCAGCCATCTTTCCAATTCAGAAACAACGGCCGCATTCGCCCCGGCCAGGGCCGGACGAACCGTCGCGGATCCCGGACCGGCCCCGTCCATCGTCAAGAGTTGATCAACCTCCGTCAATTTCATGAACGCCAGTTCGTTTCCCGGTTCTTTCTCGAGAATGGCCGTCAGGACATTTCTGGCCAGAGCCGGATGACCTTGCCGGATATAAAGGTCGGCCAACGTAACCGTGTAGAATTCCGGATAAATATCATCCGCGTTTTTCCCTTCCGTTGCGTCGTCCATCCCGCCTGCAGCAAAGACATCGGCCTGCGGTCGTTTCTCATCGGGCAGGATCGTTGAAAGCAAGGCATTGTATTTACTCAGAAAGCTATCCGCCTCCGCATTCAGTCCCGACT
>JAGVTI010000336.1 GCA_019136935.1 Deltaproteobacteria bacterium | reverse complement strand
GGGAAGATCATAATAAATGACATTTCTTGGCAGGGGGCGTCCGATCGCCCATTTTTTGGCCTGGCCGGGGGGCATGCAGCCGTTGTGTTTTTTGGCGAGCCCGGGAGGGCAGTGCCCTTTATAATACCGAGCCCCATAATAATCCTTGATGTAGACGCGCTGGTCATCGGTGAAATAACGATGCCTTTTCCCATCGCGTCCGCTTTTATCGTAGTTCCCCCCACGTTCACGGTCCTGTTTCCAGTTATCTCCCCGATACATTTCCTTCCGTTTCTCTTTCCCGCCGCCAGCCCAGGATGGCTTGTCCGCCAATGCCGTACCGGCGACGATCATTCCCATTAAAAACGCGGCCAGTACAAGGCTCAGCTTCAAGCAAACTTGTTTCATCACGTCCTCCATTGAAATTCGTTTGGGTTGCCGTCTCGATGGTGCAAAGTACAAAAAGGTCTTGACACGTTGTTCCCTCTGTTCCGCTTGTTTTAAGGCGGAATCCATCCAAATCGTGTTGACACGACCATTATTCCTTTTCAGGAAAACACCTGCGTGTCAACAGCTTTTCTCGGTTTTCTGCCCGGTCTTCGCTGATTTTACGCACCGGTTGACAAAAGGTCCTTTCCGTGCCGGGGGAGGCGGCCGGGTCAACTTCAATGTCCTGAATAACAGGTTTGAATTGTATCGTCATGCGGCAGAGGACACCAGGTGAAAAACGATGGAGGGAGAACGGTGGAAACGGCCGTGAATCCTGTCAGATGTTCTTCCGGCGATGATCAACTCAGGGGTTTGTTTCCGTTGAGGCGCTCGTAGGCGGCGACATACTCGCCGATCATCTTGGAAAGGTCGTATAACTGTCTGGTTTCTTCCATGATCCGCTTCATCTGGCGCTCCCGGACAGCGTCGCCGCGCCGGTGGAACCGTGCACTCCTGGACAGGCCGTGCCAGAGTCCGCCCGGATCGTAGTCGCGAAAGAGAAAACCGTTCCCCTCGTCATGATCCGATCCTTCGCCCTGAAGTTTGATCTCCTTGATCTTGTCGTGGTAGCCCCCCGTGTCACGGTTGGTCGCCGTGGCGCCGAAAAGATTCCCGATCTGGTCGATCTGGCCGCAGGGTTCGTAAAGGGATGCCCCGAAAACGTCGCTGGCCGCGGCGTAGCCGAGCATGGAAAGCGATTCGTCGAAATGGTGATAGGAAATCTTTCCTCCCGAGGCCATGGCGATGCGGCCCAGAACTTCCTCGTGCTTTCCGTCTCTTCCCACGCCGTCGCCGACAACGGCAAGCTGAACGTCGCTGTTTTCGATCACGAAACGCAGGGCGATATCCTCCAGGAGTTCCACCCCCTTCTGGGACGGATCGAGCCGCGACGGCCAATAGAAGAGAATGGCCTCGGGATTGACGAGCAAACCCGTTCTCTTCTGGAAAGCGACCAGGTTTTCCTTCTTCGCGGCAAGCACGTCATCGCCCGGACCGTAGTTCCTGACCAGATAAGGACATACTTCCGGATACATCAGCCTCGACGGCGCGTTCAGAATCGCCAGCGTCGCTCCATGGTGGTACTTGGCCTTGATCTCCTGGCGGACGGACGCCGGAATGATGGCACGATCCAGGAAATAGTCCTCCAGGATCTCGTACAGGAACCTGACGCCGACGAAATTGATCAGACCGGCATTCTTGATCGCCGTCGCCTGGCAATCGACCGTTTGCCGCCCATGTTCACCGGACATGTAGAAATAATCCCTGAGGCCCTCCACATCGACGCCGAAGAGCAGGTCCAATGGAATGTGACCGGTGTGGACGTTGTGGATCGTGTGCAGAACGGGGCAGCCCGTCGCCTTGGCGTAGGCCGTGACGGCACCGCCCGCCATCCAGTCGTGGCTGTGAATGATGAGCCTTCCGCCGCTTTTGGCCCGGACGATCTTGATGATGTGATTGACCATTTGTCTCTGGAATTCCGCCGCATTCAGAACGGGATTCCCCGAATAGGCACTCGTAAGATTGGCCAGGAAGGATGCATTGACAAGATGGATCCGGTCCGGGTCGATCCTGTACCGGATATCCCGCCACTGCTCCTCGTCCAAACCGCACTCCTCTTTGAATCTCTTCTTCAGGTTCAACGTCCCTAGGTGGCAGTCGATCCCTCTTTCACGCAGACCTTCGCACAACGCCGCCACCACTTCCCCCATGCCGCCGCTTTTCCCTGAAATGAACCTCGCCAGGGTCCCCATGTCCTCGGGCAAACGCCCGATTTCGGGAGAGAGAAGCAGCACGGAGGTTTTCTTCGTCATGTCCCGCCTCCCGTCAATTCTGTCTTCTGGCTGCGGAAGGTAAAAAAGTTTCTATTTCCCACGGGAAAACTTTCCCACGGGCTTTCGCCTTTTCCTCGAAAAGACGGTGATCGGCGGTGATGGTGCCGTTGCCAAGAACAGACAATGGACTGACCAATGAAACGATGTTACAGGCGGGACACTGGAAATGCATATGACCGGAAAAGGGATTATGCCCAAGATATTTGAACATTTCCGACGATGCAATGTCCTCATTCAGACCCCAGACATCAATTTTTCCCGATTTACCGCAGTACGTGCACACGATTTCCCTTGTCGGCATAAATTCTCCACGAGATGATGAAATTTAATAAAAGGACAACCGGTTTGATCATCCCCAGTACGATGCGATCAGGTGATCGCATTTTCCCACCTGATCCCGGGGGACTTGGGTGGTTTTTCCTCTTTCCGTGTCGATCCTGGAAATAACCGGCTTGTTGTTGACCGGTTTGTCATGATCCCTCACGGGGACTTGCCCTGCTTTCCCCGCAGGAATGATCCCATTTTTTTGGATGGGCAAAATCATGCTGCTGACCTCTCCTTTCACTTTTTACATCATCCGGCGGCGGCATCCATTATTTCCTGGCGTACATCCGAAATCGGAGATGGCTGCCCTCAATGGACGCGTACGTCAAATTGACGATTTCACCGCCTGACAAGATCTACTTGATAACCAGGTATTTTTTACCATTGGGAAAAGTCATGGGCAATACGGGTAGAATTACCGTTTAATGACAGGTTGCGACTGTCATTTAGACAGGGACAACAGGTAAGTGGCTAGATTTTTGCTGGTTTTTTTTAATCCGAGTTTCCGCCGGATATTGGCCCGGTGGAACTTGATTGCGCGATCCGTCGAGTTCAGCAGTTTCGCGATTTCCTTTGTCGATTTGCCTTCTGTGATCAGATTGGCCACCTCGATTTCTTTCACCGTCAGATTGAGAAATTTTGTACTCAATTTGTTGGTGAATGGAGAGGTGATTTCCCGCAGAGACGAGTCGATTATTCTCGCGTAGGCCGCCGCCTGGGGCGGCAAGGGGCTGTTTTTCAGCTTATCGAGGTACGGCGCCACCAGTTTATGCACGTTGGACATGATATTGTCTTCCAGTTCCCCCTTGTCTTTTGTCCGCTGATCGAGAAGGAATCTAAGGGCCGTGTTGGTTTCCTCCAGTAGTCTGGTCTTCGTTTCGAGCTCCTCAGTCCGCTTTTTCACCATCTTTTCGAGATTATTCCGATGCTTTCTTAATTCTTCCTCCGCCTGCCTGCGTTCGGTAATATCCACGCCGGACCCGCCTATATATTTCCGGCCGTTTGCATCTTCCAGCAGGAATTTAAAACTCCACCAGTAGCTTTTTGTACCGTCCGGACTGAATAATTCTTCGAGGACAGTTTGAGTGCCGCCATCATGCAGAACGGCCAAATCGTTTTTATGAAAAACCTCGGCTGTTTTCCCGGGCCAGAGTTCAAGGTCAGTCTTTCCATGCCAGTCATCGTCTTTGAGACCAAAGCGCCGTTGATAGGATTTGCTTAAGAAAACGTAGCGCCCTTCTTCATCTTTGATCCAGGCAATACCCGGACTGTTGTCCATGAAAATCCGGAATCGCTCTTCACTTTCCCGTAAAGCCGCCTCGGCGCGCTTACGGTCCGTAATGTCGTTAACAAAGGCGTAATACCCCTGAATCCCCTCCCTGTCTGATACGAGGTGAACCAGTAATTCGATGGCCACGCGGCTGCCGTCCTTCCGAATGTATTCCTTGGTGTACTGCACCGGCTGACCGGTACGGTGCAGTTCCGCCAGCTTCCGCTGTTCCGTATTGCGCCATTCGGGTGCTGTCAATCCGGTTGCCCAGTTGAGTGTTCTGAGTTCATCCGCACGATATCCGGTAAGCTTCTCGTAGGCGGTATTGAATAGTTCGATCCGACCGTCCGGGTAAGCCATCGCGAAAGGTTGTGATGAGAGCCGGATGATATCCGCCAAGAACTCGTTCTGCTGTCGGCTTTCGTGGAGCGCCTTCTCCAGGCGCCTGCGCTCGGTAATGTCGCGGCCGACCGACTGGTACTCCAGAATCTGACCCTCCAAACCCAATATTGCCTTGTTATTCCACTGCATCCAGCGCAGTTCACCATTAGGCCCTATGACACGGTGTTCAATGGTTCCGGATGTCTTCGATGAAGTGAGTGAAGAAATCTGCTTGTTCACGGCATAATGGTCTTCTTCGTGGATCAAGGGGGTAAAGGATTTGCCGACAAATTCGTTGCGCTGCTTACCAAAAAAACGACAATAGGCTTCGTTGACAAAGGAGAGGGTTCCGTCTGAAAACCACCGGCAGATAA
>JAGVTI010000329.1 GCA_019136935.1 Deltaproteobacteria bacterium | reverse complement strand
AGGACGACATCTTTTTGAATCTGCAGGGCCAGTTCCTCGGGCGACGCAAAGGAACGTTCCTCCCGGAGCCGGTCGATGAAATAAACCTGCAGGGTTTCTCCATAGATCTCTCCTTTAAAATCAAGCAGGTGAACTTCTATGGTCATTTCATCGTTCCCGAAAGTCGGGTTGAATCCGATGTTCAGAACCGCAGCGTACCTTTCATCCCGCAGAACGACTACGGCGGCGTAAACGCCCGTCCGGGGAACAAGAACTTTTTCCGGCACCAGATTGGCCGTCGGAAAGCCCAGGCCGGTCCCTCTCCGATACCCCTGCACAACCGTCCCTCTCAAATTGTAAGGCCTCCCCAGAAAATCCGCTGTCATTTCCACCTTTCCGTCGAGGATGAGATTGCGGATCAATGTACTGCTGATGATCAAATCGCCCACCTTGACCGCGTCGATGACGGCCACACCGAATCCGAGTTTTTTCCCGTAGTCCTCCAGAAGTTGCTGCTTTCCCTCCTTGCCGCGGCCGAAGGTGTAGTCATGACCGATAAAGACCTTCTTAACCCGGAACGACTTCCACAGAACATCGCAGACAAACGACTGCGCCGTGGTTCTGGCATATTCAAGGGAAAACGGGATGAGGAAAACGCCGTCAATCCCGATCTCCTCCAGGAGGGCCATTTTCTCCTCCAGGGTCGCAATCAGGTAGAAAGGACGGCGCTCGGGATGGAGCACCATCTTGGGGTGGGGATCGAAGGTGATCACGACGGCCTTCGAGCCGGCCTGATGCGCCTCCTCGATGATCCGGTTGAAAATATAACGATGCCCGACGTGAACCCCGTCAAAATTTCCGATCGTGACATAAGCATCGCGGAAATCGGGGGTGAGTTCCTCAAGGGACCTGAAAATCTTCATAGGATAGGGTATCTTTCTCAAGCCTCCGCATTTGCGCCCTACCATAGCATTAACTTCGTCAATTTCAAGTTCATTTTTACCTTGACAAGGATTTAGGTCATCGGTATAGAGAAGCCACGTGCCGAAGTGGCGGAATTGGTAGACGCGCTAGGTTCAGGGTCTAGTGGGCGTACGCCTGTCCGGGTTCAAATCCCGGCTTCGGCACCATTTGAACACAAGGGGTTAGCCGGTTCACCGGTTAGCCCTTTTTTTGATCTAAGAAGGGTTGGCCAATGTTTCGGTCAGCACTCCGTACCTCAGAATTTCAGGTTTACACCCACCATCCCCGTAATCCCCGGCATGGGGTAGTCCTTCTTGTAGGCGTAGTCCTCGTCCGTCAGGTTCTCTCCAGCCAGAAAGATCTCACCCGAAAGCCCGGCTGATCGGAACCCGAAATCGCAGGCGATCTTTCCATTCAGAAGAAAAAGCCCCCCCACTTCGGCGATGGTGCTGCCTCCGTAGTCGACAGACCGCGTATTGGCGACGTACTGGCTGTCCTGCCAGAGGGCGTCGAGACACAAGCGGAATTTCCCGAGAAAACGCCAGTTCATACCGGCCGAGGCGGACCACTCGGGGACATAGGGAAGGTTGTCGGGCGAACGGTCCGCCATCCAGGTTGCTCCGACAAAGGTCGAGAAATCCCTCGCCGGAGTGTACGTCACTGCGGTTTCCACACCCTGTACCCGGAACTCGGCGATGTTCTCGTAGTGTGGTGGTCCGGAGACCGTGACCAGGATGAAACGGTTCCGCCCCTTATCGCGGAAAAAGGTGATATCCGCCCGGAGCTTCGGGGAAAAGGAATGGGAGACTCCTGCCTCGAAATGCTCCACCGTTTCCGCATCCAGATCCTTCCAGCGATCATTGCCGCCCCAGAACAGGCGCGACTGGGCCGCCGCGAAGATGCCCGGATAACTGACCCCTCTGCCGTAGGAGGCATGGATGTCCGTGTCAGGATTTTTCAGGACGATACCGGCCTGGGGAGCCCACTGGGAATCGAAATCGCTGTGGTTGTAGTACCGAAGTCCGGCCGAGGGGATGAGGTTCCATTTTTCGTCCACAGGAATCTTATGGAAAAAGCCGGCATAGGGGGAAAGGATCCGGAAGGTTTCCCGTGGAAAGGATGCATCTTGGCGGGGCGCCTCCCTGTCGATCTCTACCTTGCCGCTGAAGAAATCGAGATCGAGCCCGGCCAAGAGGGACCCGCCGTCCCAAGGCACAAAATTCTCCCGGGTATGGAGGCCGTAATTGTCGTAGTCGGTGATCGTGTCGTAGTGGAAGAATTTTGCCAGGTCATACTGGTCGATCCAGCTTGCCTTACCGCCGTTCCAGTACGCCTTGAGATCGCCCTTTATTCCCGGGAAGTCATGGGACAGGGTCGCGACGGTCATGTTGTCTTCCGTTTTATAGGTCCCCTGGACCGCCTGCGGTCTATCCCGGGGACCGGGGTCATCGGCGTAATTATCCGTCCGGTTGGCCGTCAATGAAACGTACCAGTTCTCCGTGAGCCGGTGGCCCACCCGCGCGAAAGCCTCCTGGAGCTGCCCCCCGGCATGGTCCCGGTGGCCGCCGGAGCTCCGGAAACTCTGGACCACGTAGTAATCCGTCTCCATGACCCTGCCTCCATGTTCGAGCACTTCGACCAGTGTGTCATAGGATCCGTAGGCTCCCTGGAGGCGGGTGGCGAACCCCTCTTCCCTCTGCCGCTTGGTCACCATGTTCACGGCACCGAAAGCCGCATTCCCGAATTGAAGCGGCTGGGCCCCCTTGTAAACCTCGATGCTCTCTACGGGGTCGACGCTCAAGGTGTCCATCAGGGGATGGCTCCAGACGCTCACGAATTTAGGAATTCCGTCGACGAAGGTCTGGATCTCCGCGCCGGGACGCGAACTCCCCATGCCCCGGATGGTGATTGACCCGCCCTCGGCCCCTCCGAAACTTCCGATCGCATTGTGACGGGAGATGCCGACACCGGGAACACGACGCAGGGCCGATGGAAGGTCTTGGGCGTTGAGGTCTGCAACCTGCTCCCTGGTCACAATACTCACCTGACCACCGTAATCGCTCACCCGGTTGCCTTCGATGATCGGGGATGCCGTCACGACCACCTCTTCCATCCGAAACGGCTCTCTTCCGTCCCCCTCTGCGGCCAAAGACACGACCTGCCAGCAAATCGACAGAATCGCCACGATAAGCATAATCCCGACACCCCGGTTCATCACAGGAACTCCTTTCCAGGACGAAAAATTCCCCCCGCATGAATGATGGATTTCATATCCGCAAAAAATGCGCCCCATAGAAATGATGGGTCTCCGTTGCCCGGCCCGAAGGTTCCAGACGCAACGCACCCGCTTTCAACGGACACACCGATAGCACGATTTCGTCGTTGGTGCCACATATAAACCGCACCCGAAAAGAGGAAGTCCTTGTCAAATTCATGGGATCAGCGTCTTATCAGGGAGATTCTTCTCTCGAAAACCTCCGGTAACTGCCCCGGGCAAGAGATTCTTCGCCGCTTGCGCTCCCTGGACAAAACAGAATTTGTTACGGGTTCATCCACCTTTTCGCTCCGACAAACCATTCCTCCTTCGCATCTGGATACAGCAGGCTGTTGCGGCAATGTCGCGATCACGCAACCAAGTATTCTATCTTATTGGTTATTTTAATAGCAATGCATGTATATTGCTTATATTTTCTATAATATGTAATTATATTTACATTTTGCCGATTTACCGTATAGTGTCGTGAATTTCCGAGCCGGTATCAAAGCACGGAGCCTGTTTAGAATCCATTCGATGGGAAATATTGACAGGACGTTCTCTCCTGCGGAGGTTGCAGAATTAATCAGGATCGTTTTCCGGGGCATCCAATGTTGACCGAGAGGCAGGGGCGGTTCGTCACAATCAGGGAGATCAACAATGGGAAGCATCGGAATGCCCGAGTTATTCGTTATTTTAGGTATCGCACTGATTATCTTTGGACCGGGCAGACTCCCGCAATTAGGAAGTTCGATCGGCAAGGCCATCAGGAACTTTAGGAAGGCAGTTGCGGCACAGGATGAGAAAATGGACGAACTCCCTCCCCGGTCAAAATGAATTCAGCCTGTTGCCATACAAGGGGAATTGCAATTCGATTTCATGTTGACGTGAGCGATCTGTCGTCCCCGGCCATGGGCATGGATGGGGGTATAAAAACAAGCGGTGTTGGGCATATCGGCAAAGGGAAAGACAACCGTTTCAAGGAATAGAGAACCGATCCGCACTTTAGAACGTGCTGCAAAATAATTACACATAAAAACAGGAGGATGCATTATGAGTCAGGATGTAACGGTTCCCATGGAAGGCAAGGTGGTCCGGATCAATGTTAAGGTGGGGGATTCAGTCAGGGAAGATGACGAAGTTCTCGTCATGGAAGCGATGAAGATGGAAATGCCGGTAACCGCTCCGGGTGCGGGCGTGATCAGTGCGATTAACATCAAGGAAGGGGAAGTGTTTGCGGCGGATTCGGTTCTGATGACGATCGCATAAGGAAATATTCCAAGCCAGGAAAAGTGAAGATCGACCGAGTATCGGCCTTCACAGGAAAAAACCCGCTGCATCCCGGCTGTTCCCCTGAAGAGGGGAGCTGCCGGGATAACCGTGCAAAATGCGATTCCGCCTTCTCCTTCCGCTCATTTTAACGTACATCAGGCCTCCCGTGAAAGATTTGTCTGCTTTGTCATTCCCAGCGAATGCAATCTGATATGACAGAAGATGCCTTGTCGCCGACGCTCCTCGTTATCCAAAACTGCCCGGAAATCATGAAGGGGAATCCGCAATAACCGGCCCTTCGAAGCTTGACGGCTGGGCAGCCTCAAAAAATTCTTGAGAACCCGAACAACTTATGACAGAAAAAATCCTGGTGTGGTTTGTCACCGTCACCGGATATTGCTTCGGTCAAACGTGAAATTTTCGCTTCCTGCGCCGGTGCAGGAAGCGGCATTCCGGCAGGGGAAGCCGGGGAGAGTTCTTTTTTTTATGACCTGGTTTGATAAAAAAATCGGCCTTGCATTAGGAGGAGGCGGCGCAAGGGGGCTGGCTCATATCGGTGTCCTGTCCGTCCTGGAAAAAGAGGGGGTGGCCGTCGATATGATCGCCGGCACAAGCATGGGAGCCATCATAGGAGCAGCCTATGCCTGCGGTGTCACACCGAAAGAACTGGAAAAAAAGGCTGCGGATTATCTGGCGAGCCCGGCGTTCCGGTCTTCCATCATTCATTCCCTCGCTCCTTCCCGAAACGGCGACAAGCCGGGACCCGCCGGAAGAATCTTCCGCTTCTTCAAATCCGGTTTTCACCGGACACGAACCCTCTTTAAACCGGGCGCAATCCCCGTTTACGATTTCCGCCCGATGATCGATTTTTTCATCCCGGAAATACCGATTCAGGAAACCCGAATCCCCTTCCGCGCCGTCGCCACGGATCTCGTTACCGGGAATCCGGTTGTCTTCTCCGAGGGATCCCTCCAAGACGCGGTTCTCGCAAGCTGTGCCGTTCCGGGAGCGGTCGATCCGTTCAGAAACGGGGAAATGCTTCTGTCAGACGGGGGCATAATCAGCCTCGTTCCGGTCAATGTTCTCAAAAACGCCGGGGCCGACATGGTCATCGCCGTCACCGTCGACCGGAATATTTCTTTGAAAGGGGAATTGAAAACGGCAGCGGATGTCATCAGCCGGGCCGGCGAAATCACGGCCGATAGGCTGAAAAACCATGAATTGGAAAAGGCCGACATCGTGATCAGGGCGACCATGCGTGATTTCCATTGGGCTGACTTTTCACGGGCGTCCGATTTCATCCGTGACGGGGAACAGGCCGCGAGAAAGGCACTGAAAGAGATCAGGAGATCCCTCCCCCCGAAAAGGAAACTGGGATATTTTATCCGCAGATGGTTCAATTCATGACAGGAGACCGAATCCGGCCAACCGGTGCCGCACCGGTCCGGACCGGCAGCCCCCCCGCTTCCGCCGGCGAGGTGGCGGGGATTCTCTTCCTCTCTCTGCCGATGACGTATTTTCCTGGAACCGGCCGGATAAAACTAGATGTGCCGGATCTCGTTATTCTCGTCTTCGTCGTTCACCTTGAAACGCTTCTCCAGGTACCTCCTGGCAATCCCCCGACCCCCGAGGCCAAAAGCCAGGGAAAGGGCAAAGACCAATCCGCCGAAAACAATGGTGAATGCCGTAACGACCGTGCTGCGCGCGATGCCCAGTTGCTCCAGGGCCATCACGAAAGCAAGCAGGACCACGATGATCTTGATCGTCCTGTATAAGAAACCGGCGAATCCGATCCCGGCGTTAACGGAAGCGATCAGGGCCGTGCGACCCAGGAAGTTAGCGAGAAGAAAACCGACTACCAGAATGACGACGGCAACAAGCACGTTGGGAAGGTACAGGAGCAGTTTTTCCAGAAGCTGCTCTATTGCCGGCAATTCCAGGAGGTAAAGGGAAACGATGAAGAAGATGATCACCGTCAGCCAATAGAAAAAGCGTCCCATCAGCTTTTCCGGCGGGTCCTTGACCGACATTTTTTTCAGGGCTTCCGTAAACCCGGATCGGGCAGACAAAGCATCGAGTCTCAGGAGCTTGAACAGCCTCAGGATCACCGCTTTGACAACCCAGGCGAACAGCAGGCCGATCAAAAATACAATCAGGGCCGATAAAAAGTTCGGAAGAAAATGGGCCAATCGCTGCAGGAAATCCTTCAGGGGTTCCGTAATGATTTTTTCAAGTAAGTTTTCCATGGCAACCTCCTAGGTCCAAGGGGAGTCTATTGTCGCTCGTCCCACAATTCGATCCATTCCGGCTTGGCCTTTTCAAAGGCGAGGCAAAGTTCTTCAAGCCGCTGTTCCACCTCATCCGCCGTACTGTCCCACGTTTCGATGACGAAGGAGGACACCTTGCCGAGATAAAGGGGGGTGAGGGACTTGATGATGTGCTCGGTGCTCATGACCCGCCGATGACAGGCAAGGGCAAAATAAAAGACCGTCCGGACCCAATCCCGGTCCGGGTACAGGAAACGGTTTTTCGGCGCTTCGGCGAGGCGGTGCAGGGATTCAAGAAGCGGCTCGGGCAGGAAGGCCCGGTACAGGACGTCCAGGTCCCTGATTCCCATACGGAATTTCTCGATCATATTGTTCAGATTGACATGGATCGGTTCCAGGCCGACCGAATAAGCAAAACCGAAGGTTCGTACGGGTTCCGACTTCGAAATATCACGCCACACACCGGCGTATTCCTCCATGAGATTGAAAACCGAGCTGACCACCTGGTGCAGCATGGCACTGAGATCGCTGCCCGGATCTTTCGCATCATGAATCTTCGCCCCCAGGAATGCCTGGCAGATCCTGAAGCCGTTGGCCACTGCCGTTGTCGTCATCCAGATATCGATGCCGAACCGGGCCACGTCGGTTTCCCAAACATCCTTTGTGAGATAAAAAGAGGCCAGCCGGCCGGAGAATCCGAAATCGCCGCCGATCGGCTGCCGGATCCTCTTTCCGTAAAGGGCCCTCGTGAGAGGATAAACGATGGAATTGGTGATCGTACCGTCGTATTTGTGGCGCATGTAATAAGGGGAAACATAATCGTAATGGTCTTCGAGCACCGGTTTGATCAGCAGTTCAATCCATTCCGGAGTGATGCTGCGCAGGTCCGAATCGACGACAGCGCATGCCTTGACATTCAAATCGCGGGCGATTTCAAAAATCGTCCGGAAAGCGCTTCCCTTTCCGGGAATCCCGTGGTAGGGCGTAACGAACTTGCGGAACTGATCGGCTTTACGGTCGATCAGGATGGACTCCAGATCAACCGTCGTATCCCTGACGGCCTCCATCGTCCCGTCGGTGGAGCCGCCGTCGGAATTCACCAGCAGCGATTTGCAATGGGGAAAATACTTGAAAAGCCCCGCTTCGACGGCTTTGACGACATGGGCGATCGTTTTCGCGCTGTTGTAGCTGGGAATCCCAACCAGGATGTCCACCTCGCCCATCGTGGAGATTTTTTCCGCGACCTCTTGACGGTCCATGCACCCCCCATGTTGTTCATTTTTTCAGACCCGGATTCCGGAACGGTTCCCTGCCGAACCAATCCGCCATGAACGGCAAGGCCCCCCCACCCAGCACACCAGTGCGGGAATTCCAAATCATCCGGAGCAACCGCCGTGGAGCGGCGCGGCAACGATCCGCGCCGGGCCCGCCGGATCCTATTCGTTATCCAAATCGACGGCTTCGATAAAACGCTCCGAGAAATCCGGGATGGCCGCCGTCACCCTGACCCAGGCTTTCATCATGGGAAGGCCGACGGGATCAGCCATGAAGCTTTCCGTCGCCACCTTCAGAGAATGGACAAAAGCCTCCGACGCCTCGATTTCTCCATGCCGGTCGTACTTCAGGCCGTTCAGCAGGGACAGGGCATGGTATTTCTCGATGGCGATGCGGGATTCTTCGATATAAACCATGTAGAGCGTCCTGAAGAAGGATTGACTCATGATGATGCCGTCCTGGCTGAGAATTCTGAAAAGGGCTTCGGCAATCTCCGTCGCCATCCGGATCAGTCCCACATCGGGACTTTCCTTCTGGAGGGACTGGTGCTTGTGATCATAGATTTCAGATATCTCCACCTGGCAGATACGATTGATGGAGGTCTTGCGGTAAACCTCGTTCAGAAGAGATACCTCCAGCCCCCAGGTGGGGGATATCCGGATGCCCCTCGCCAGGCTGCTGATAAAGGCAAATTCGCCGGAGAGGGCGTAACGGAAATTCCCCAGATACTCGACAAAAGCATTGTAACTCAATATTCTCTTGAGAGCCCCGACCAGAGGTGTGTAGAACAACCTCGTCACGCGGCCGTAAAGCTTCTCTTTGACCCGGGCGTAATAGCCTTTGCTGAATTCGAAATCCAAAGCGGGATGAACAACGGGATAAACGAGGCGGGAGAGCATGCCCCGGCGGTAACTCAGAATATCCGTGTCATGGAGGGCAATCGCATAGATGTCCTTGTCGGATAGAATATACCCCATGGTCATCCACACGGAGCGTCCTTTTCCCGGACGTTCCAACTGGAATTCATTCCGCCTCAGCTCGTCGTAAAGTTTCCTCATTCTCGGCCCGTCGTGCCAGACGACCCGGACTTCGCAGGGCAAGGCCGACATGACCTTCTTCACCATTTTAAACTGGTTTTCATCGGCCCGGTCCAAAGACAGGACGACTTTCCGGATGTAATTGACTTTCTTCAACTCGTCCAGGATGTCGGAGATGGCCGGGCCGTCGAATTCCGACACCAGGGCGGGCAATAAAAGGGCAATCGGTCTTTTCCGCGTAATTTTATCCAGATCCTTCTCCAGTTCGTGGTCCTCCCGTTTGCCCAGTTTCTGCAGGGTCGTAATGATTCCGTGCTGATAGAAGTCTGCCATATTCAACTCCTTATTTCCAAAGGTCGATCAGGTATTCCTTCATGTCCTCGAACATCTTCGCCTGACCGGAAAAGAACTCCCCGAGGCGGTCGTCGTCGCTGTCCTCGAGCTCATGAACGAGAGACGCGACCCGGGCATAGTAAAGGGGAATCATGGTGTCCAGCAGCTTCATTCTCTGCCGGGGCGTCTCGTGAAAGGCGTTGGCATAACGGTAAACGATTCTTATCCATGCCGCGATGGAGAGATAAAAGGCCTTTCTCTCCGTTTGCTCCGCCAGCGCCGTAATCTCCCGGAAATCGTTCTCGTCGAGGATCTGCTTCCAGATACCGCCGAAATTCCTGAAACCGATTCGAAAATATTCAATCAGATCCTCCAGGTTGATTTCAAATGGTTCGGGGCTACCTCCCACGTAATTTCCAAACGTCGGAACATCCCGGGACTCTTTCACATCCTTCCAGAAATGACTCGTCGTTTCCATCAGGCGGAAAAGGGTTCCCATGACCTGGCGGAACATCGGGCCCAAATCCGCAGCCGGGTCTTTCCTCCCGTGCACTTTCACGCCCAGTTTCGACTGGCAGATGTTGAATCCGTTCACGATCGCCGTAACGGTCATCCAGATATCGATCCCGAATTTCGCCACATCGCTTTCCCAGACCTCCTGTTCCAGATAATGCCGGATGAGGGGCAGGGACAGGCCGAAATCCCCGCCGATGGGCTGGCGGATGCGAAAACCGTAAAGCGCCCGGGTCAGATGATAGGCAATGGTATTGGTAATGGTTCCATCCAGTTTATAGCGATTGTAGTCGGGGGCGACGAAATCATGTCCCTCCAGGACCGGCTCCAGGAGGTTTTTGACCCAGACCGGTTCGATCGATACCAGGTCGGCGTCGAACACCGCCAGGGCCCGGGGCTTCAGAAACCTGGCCGCCTCGAAAACGGCCCGCAGGGCCGATCCCTTTCCTGGAACACCCCGATAAATCGTCACGATCTTCTCGACATGAAAAGAACCAAGTTCAACTCCCCGGGCGATATCCCGCGTATCGTCGGTTGACCCGCCGTCGGATACCATGATCAGGGCCCTGCTGCCGTGAAAGTATGTGTCGAGGCCTTTATAAACCGTGTTAATGACGTGGGTAATCGATGAATCGCTGCCATAGGAGGGGATACCGACCATAAAATCGACCTCTCCCAGGTCTTCGATCTTTTGTCTGACGGCGTCTCGCAAGGCCGTGGAAAATCTTCTCGTCGTAATGGCTTTCATTTTCACCCCCCGATGTAAAGAATCTGCATGTCCATGACATTGGTTCCCGTCGGTCCCGTGAAGAGCAGATCACCCGTCTGCCTGAAGAAATGGTAGGCGTCGTTCCGGCTGAGATAAGAATCCGGATCGAGGCCCAACCGGTTCATCCTGTCGATGGTTCCGTCGTCGACGACGGCGCCCGCGGCATCGGAGTTGCCGTCGATGCCGTCGGAACCGGCGCTGAGCAGCATACCCTCCGCGGAAAAACCCGATTCCGCCAGGAAGGAAAGGCACAACTGCTGGCTGCGCCCTCCTGTCCCGGATCCCCTCACGGTCACCGTCGTCTCCCCGCCGAAAAGAAGGCATACCGGGGGCCGAAAGGGATTCCCCGTTTTCCTGATTTCCCGGGCCAGGCCAACGAGAACCTTCGCCACTTCCCCGGCCTCGCCGTATAGAGACGACGTCATGATGTGGGCGTCGATCCCCGCCTCGTCCGCTTTCCGTTTTGCTTCCTCGAGAAATTTCAAATTGCTGCCCAACAGGTAATGGTGAATACGGTCCGGAACGGCCTTGACGGTTTCATCGATCCGGCCGGCAAGACCGTCTTCAACGACGCGGCGTATGGAATCCGGAACCTGGCCCCATAGCGCATGGCGTTCCAGAATCGACCGGACATCCCGATAGGTGGAACGGTCCGAATGGAAGGGAGCGGATCCGATCGCCTCCAGGTCGTCGCCGATCACATCGGAAATGACCAGAACGATGACCGGCCCCGGAACCAGTTTACCCAGCCGTCCCCCCTTCACCGTGGAAAGATGTTTCCGGATCGCGTTCATTTCACCGATACGCATGCCGCTTTTCAAGAGCAGGGAGGATAACGCCTGAAATTCCGCCAGCGTCACGGGGGGCAGCGGTTTTTCAACCAGGGCCGAACTCCCCCCTGAAAGCAGATAGATACAGAGGTCGTTCGGGGAGAGCCGCGACAGGTAATTCGACATGTTTTCCGCCGCCGACAGGCTTTTTTCCGTCGGAAGGGGGTGGGAAGAGGTAAGAAACTTCAATCCGTCGGACCGGTATCCCGATTCGTTGGTCACAACGATTCCTCCGGCAAGCCGGTCCTGCAGGAGCGCTTCCAGGGAAACGGCCATCCTGGCCGCCGCCTTGCCGCTGCCGCATATGTGGACATGATCGAATCCGGCCAGGGAATAGGGAACGCCCTGAATCTGGAGGCGGTCACCTGACCGGATCACATCCCGGCATATCATGCTTTCAGGGGAAACCGACCTTAAGGCATGATCAAATATCTCCCTGAGGGTTTCTCGTGAAATCATCGAACAGCTCCATCACCGCCGCGTTCCATCCGCGGCTTCCCGGATACGGCGCTTTCCGGGGATTCAGCAATCCGGTTTCCTCATAGTGCCCGTCCGGATGGGGGATCAGAACCGGCACGTCCACGTTTTCCAGCATGGGCAGATCATTGCGGCTGCCGCCGATACCGACGGTCCGGACGTTCTGTCCCAGGTTTGCCCTGAAAATATCCGTCACCTTTTTCACAGCCTTTCCTTTATCCTGACGCCGGTCAATCAGATGGTAAAAACGATCCCCTTTTGTCAGCGTCAACCCCGCCCGACCGGCCAGATCCGCCAATCGGGGAATATCCCCGGGATTTCCGATCCAAAGCGGTTCCGCAAATTCACGACGGCGGGCCCGTTCAGCCTCCTGCCGGGAAAGGTTTGCCAGGACCATGAGTTCCTCGACCGATAGATCCCCGAAACCGCGAACCGCCAGGCGGCCTTTGACGTCATCATTTAAAAATTCACGGATGGCTTCATAGGATCTCCCCAGGCATAAACACTGGTAAGCTCCCTTTTCGAAAGCACCTTTTATCCGGAATCCCCGGTACAGCCGGGGAAAGAACACACCTCCCCCATTTTCGGTGATAAACGGCTCCTCTATTCCCATCTCACACTGAAGAACCTCAACCTCGGCCCGCGTTTTGCTGGTCGTGATGATCAACGGAACGGCCAGATCCCGGATCCTGCCGAGAGCGAACCGGGCTTGATCGAATGCATAACTCTCCCGATCCAGCAGGGTTCCGTCAAGATCCGTGAAGATGATCATCCCAGTTTCTGCGGAAGTCCCCTGTTCCCCGGTTCCATTCTCCCGTTCGCTCATGCAAATCCTCCCGGCTTTGTCTACCCTTTTTGCTGCCTTTCGCCGGGCACGTTCATCTCCGATGACATGATCAACTTGGGCGGGATTTTCTGAGCGCCGAAGATTTGAACCAGTTTGCTCAACCCTCCGTTTATTTCCTCCAGAACATCGCCGGACAATTGTTCGAGGCCGGACACCAGAAACCCCTGTGCGACGCCCGGTGCGGACACCACCAGGCTCCGCCCCTTATCCGTCAGATCGACCAGAACAACCCGATGATCTTTTTCACATCCCCTGCGTTTCGCCAATCCCCTCGCCTCAAGCCGATCCAGAATACCCACGACCGTCGCCGGGTGAAGGTACATGCGGCGCGCCAACTCCGAAACCCGCACCGGGGCCGAATCGGCGATCACCTTGATCGCCCAGAGCTGTGGAGAGGTCAGGCCCGTTTCCTTCTCCGCCTTTTTCGACTGCTCATGCAGTATTTGAAACACCCGGCGGACATTATCAATGATGTCCGCAATCCTGTCTTTTTTTTCCATTATCCGACCTTAGAGAAAAATCCCGACCCGAATCCGTTGAGCGGGGTAAAAGATAATTTGCATACGAATTGTTCATGGTAAACCCTGTACAGCAGTTTCCCGGACAAAGTAAAATCTTTTATTCCACCGCCGAACATGTACGAAACCGCTTTGCAAGAAAGCCGTTTCTCCGATGCCTGCGCCCGCTGCAGGACTCCCGCATCCACCCCATCATCATGATCGTCGGCACCGGGCTCAGACACATATTGAAACGTATTTTTATCTTTTCTGATAAAATAAGGCAAATAAAACTCGACTTTCCGATATTTTCCATACTAAAATTTTCACAAATCATCCTGACGGGTCTATGGAAGACATGCATTCCATAGAGGTAAAAGAGAGATGGTTGGGCCGCCATCTGACAGGTTGTCAGGCGGCTTTTTCGTTCAAGCAAAGGTCGATTCCCAAGAGAGGTAACGTCGTCGCGGCGCAAGGTTTGGATGGATCTTGCCGACCCGGCAACCTGAAGATTCAGAAACCCGGGTTGCCATGAAATGACAGGATTGTGAGACCATGCAGAAACTGATCGGAAAGCACTGGCATTATCTTCCCGCCGAAGAGGTGATCGATCTCCTGGAAAGCGATCCGGGCAAGGGCCTCGACCTGTTCGACATCGAAGACCGGCGTCAGCGCTTCGGTCCCAACACGATCACCACGAAAAAAGGCAGGGGGCCGCTTTCCCGCTTCCTCCTGCAGTTCCATCAACCCCTGGTTTACATCCTGCTGGCGGCCTCTCTGGTCACCATCACCTTGAAGGAATGGGTCGATTCCGGGGTCATCCTCGGCGTCGTGCTGATCAATGCGGTCGTCGGTTTCATCCAGGAAGCGAAGGCGGTGAAAGCCATCGAGGCCCTTGCCAGAACCATGACTTCCGAGGCGACGGTCATCCGTTCCGGTCAGAGGCAGCGAGTTTCTTCGGAAGAGGTGCTGCCGGGAGATATTGTATTCCTGCAGTCCGGTGACAAGGTCCCCGCCGATATGCGGCTGTTCGCCGCCAAGGATCTCAAGGTGGACGAATCGGCCCTCACAGGGGAATCCATTCCGGTGGCCAAGGAAACAAGCCCCCTGCCCCATGACACGATCCTGGCGGACCGGAGAAACATGATCTACGGTTCGACATTGATCACCTACGGGCAGGGAACGGGTATCGTCGTGGCCGTCGGCGACCAGACGGAAGTGGGCCGGATTTCGGAGCTGATCGCTTCCGCGGAGAATCTCGAAACGCCCCTGCTGCGAAAGATCGCCGACTTCAGCCGATATCTGCTCTACGCGATTGTCTTTCTCGGGGGCGTCACTTTCGCAATCGGCCTGGTCCGCGGCGAAAGCGCGCCGGAAATGTTCATGGCCGCCGTGGCCCTGGCGGTGGGTGCGATTCCCGAGGGACTCCCCGCCGCCATGACCATCACGCTGGCCATCGGCGTGGCACGCATGGCACGCAAAAGGGCGATTATCCGCAAGCTCCCCGCCGTGGAAACCCTCGGGAGCACAACGGTGATCTGTTCGGACAAGACGGGAACCCTGACCGAAAACCAGATGACCGTGCAGGAAATCATGGCGGGGGGAGAATTTTTTGAGGTGACCGGTACCGGATACGCTTACACCGGCGAAATAATCGGCGAAAACGGTGCGGTCGATGCCTCTCGAAAACCGGCGCTTATGGAAACGCTCCGGTGCGGGCTGCTCTGCAACGACAGCGTGATCGCGGAAAAAGATGGAAGGTTGACGGTCCAGGGAGATCCGACGGAAGGTGCGCTGCTGTCCGCCGCCGTCAAGGGGGGACTTTTCGAAGACGAGATCAAAATCCTGTGGCCCCGCGTTGACGTGATTCCCTTCGAATCCCATCACCAGTACATGGCGACCCTCCATAAATCTCCCGAGGGACCCCTTCCCGTCGTCTATGCCAAAGGCTCCGTGGAAGCGATTCTTGAACGCTGCGCCTTTTCCCTTTCCCGGAACGATTCCCGGGAAGACCTGTCGGCGGAAAAAATCCACGCGGCGGTAAACGAAATGGCCTCCAAGGGCTTGCGGGTCCTGGCGCTGGCCAAGCGGAATCTCGCCCAGGGCGCATCCCGGCTGACTCACGAAGATATCAACGGGGGCATGACCTTCCTTGGTCTGCAGGGCATGATCGATCCGCCTCGTCCCGAATCGACGGCGGCGGTCAAAAACTGCCACAGCGCCGGGATCCAGGTCAAGATGATAACCGGCGACCATGCGGTCACGGCGGCGGCTATTGCGGGTAAGATCGGGCTTTCCCATGCCGAAAAAGTTTTGACGGGAAAGGAGTTGGCCCGTCTTTCGGACGGGGAACTGATCGAAGCAGCCGAAACCGTTTCCGTTTTTGCCAGGGTGACGCCGGAACAGAAACTGCGGCTCGTCGAGGCCATCCAGGCCCGGGGTCACATCGTGGCCATGACCGGTGACGGCGTCAATGACGCCCCTGCATTGAAGCGGGCGGATATCGGCGTGGCCATGGGCATTACCGGAACCGAGGTGGCCAAGGAAGCGGCGGACATGGTGTTGACGGATGACAACTTCGCTTCCATCGAAGCGGCCGTGGAAGAGGGGCGCTGCATTTTCGACAACCTGACCAAGTTCATCATCTGGACCCTGCCCACGAATCTCGGAGAAGGGCTGGTCATCCTGGCCGCGGTATTGCTCGGAACGGCGTTGCCGATCCTGCCGGTCCAGATCCTGTGGATCAACATGACGACCGCCGTGCTCCTCGGCCTGATGCTGACCTTCGAACCCAGGGAACCCGGCATCATGCAGAGGCCGCCGCGGCAGACCGACGAGCCGATCCTGACCGCCACGCTTATCCGGCGCCTGACCCTCGTCGGTGTCCTGATGCTGGCCGGCGCTTTCGGACTTTACGAGTACGAACTCGATGTGATGGGCGCATCGGAACTGCAAGCGAGAACCGTGGCGGTCAATGTCTTCGTCATGTCCGAAATCTTTTATCTCTTCAACTGCCGCTCCCTGACAAGATCTTTCGTAAAACTAGGCTTTTTTTCCAATCCATGGATTTTCGTGGGTGTATCCGTCATGATTCTCCTGCAGTTGCTCTTCACGTACCTCCCCGTCATGAACCTCCTGTTCCACAGCGCACCCATCGCGTTGGAATCATGGATCCGCATTCTGGCTGCCGCGACGGTCGTCATGTCGGTGGTCGGCGGCGAAAAATGGCTGGTCAAAAGATTCGCCCCGGATACCGGTTCCAATTTTGCCGATGCCGGAGCTCCGCGATGAAACCCGCCGGGAAAATTCATCACACCCCGATGACCGGGAATGCGAAGCCCCCTCCGGGGAAGCGGGGAATCAAGGCCGTCGGCCGTCCTGAACCCGGCGTCTGAATGTCCGGCACAGGCGATCACCCTTATTGAACGTATTTCAGTCTGACGTGGAAACCTGATGGAAATGATCATTCTTGCCGTTTTTTTAACCGGCTTTTCATTCATCGTTCTGGAACACCCCTTAAAAATAGACAAAGCCGCATCGGCTTTGCTCACCGGCGGGATCTGCTGGACCCTGTTCGCCCTGTCGGGCCTGGCGGAACACGCCAACGAGAATTTGCTGCGCCATCTAAGCGACATCGCGAACATCCTGTTTTTCCTGCTCGGCGCCATGACCATCGTTGAACTGGTCGACGCCCATGACGGCTTTTCCATCATGATCGACAAGATCAAAACCAGGAACCAGGTTTCCCTGCTCTGGCTTATCGGTTCC
>JAGVTI010000102.1 GCA_019136935.1 Deltaproteobacteria bacterium | reverse complement strand
TTCAATTCCGCCGCCATCATTCCCGTCAGGTAGGCGACATCGACGGAATGCTGCAGCACGTTCTGAGAATAGCTGGTCCGGTACTTCAGGCTGCCCAGCAGGTAGACGATCTCCGGATGAATATCGTGGACACCGACATCGAAGGACGTTCTTTCCCCCGTCTCACGGATAATCGTATCGACCTCGGTCCGGACCTTTTTGACGATATCCTCGATACGGCCGGGATGAATCCGGCCGTCGGCGATCAGGCGCTCGAGGGATAGCCTCGCCACCTCCCGGCGGATGGGATCGAAGCTCGACAGCACCACGGCTTCCGGTGTGTCGTCCACGATCAGGTCGATGCCCGTCGCCGCCTCGATGGCCCGGATATTCCGTCCTTCCCGGCCGATGATGCGCCCCTTCATTTCATCGTTGGGAAGGCTGACCACGGAAACGGTGTTTTCCGCCACGTGATCGCTGGCATAACGCTGCACCGCATAAGCGATGATTTCCCTGGATTTTTTCTCCGCCGCGTTTTTGGCCTCTTCCTCGATTTTGCGGACCAAAGTCGCCGCGTCCTTCTTTGCATCGCTCTCGATGGCCTGGATCAACTGCTTTTTGGCTTCATCCGAAGAAAGACCGGCCACTTTTTCGAGATTTTCTTTCTGTTCCTGGATCAGCCGCGACAGTTTTTCATTCTTTTCGTTGATTTGGGCCTCTTTCCCGGAAAGACTCCGCTCGCGGTTTTCCATGCCGGATTCCCTCTGGCTCAACTGATCGGCCCTTCTATCGAGGCTCTCTTCCTTCTCCCGAAGTCTTTTTTCGATGTTCTCGAATTCCGCCTTACTTTCCTTCGCTTCTTTCTCGAACTCGGACTTGGCCCGGAAAAGATTTTCTTTCGCCTGTAAAATCGCTTCCTTCCGGATGTTTTCGGCCTCTTTCTTCGCCTCGTCCACAATCCGGTCGGCCAGGCTCTCCGAAGACTCCAGTTTCTTCTTGGCCAGCCTGACCTGGAACAGATACCCCAGGACCACGCCGATGGCGATGGATCCGAGAATAATCAATATCATCAGTCCGTTACCTAACAATGTATATGTACCTCCCTTCCGGGTTTGTCTGTGGAGGAGACGACGGGTTTTATCGAAGGGAATCCAGGATATCGGCAAGGAAACACAACATCCGGTCATGAAAGGGCTTTTTACGGAAAAGGCTTTGGGGTCCAGAAAAATTTAACCCCCGCTGATGCCGTGTTAACCCCTTTTTTGAACCTTGGGACCAGGTGGGTACCCCATGTCTTGGCTTCAGGCTTTCTGCCACCCGAAAACGGGATTTACGCAGACATGCACACGGCAAAAACGGAAGGGTTCCCGGCTCTAAGGTGTTGGCTCAAAAAAACGAATGTTAATCACGCACATCGCAGGGGATCGTTTTCCTAACAATCAACGCTGTCGATCAGGTTAATTAACTCCTGGGTTCTATTTTCCAGTTGCTGACTAATCAGATCATTCTCTCCTCTGGCTTTAAATAGTTCGTCCGTAATATTTAAGGCAACTAAGACCGCAATCGCCAAGGTATTCAAGTTGTTTCCCCCCTTGCTGACTTCCGCTACCTTATCATTGACATACTGGACAACCCCTGCCACAGCCTTTTCATCAGAATCGCTCAATACCGTTAATCTCTGCCCCAGTATTTCGATATGAAAGCTTCTCTTCAAATAACACAACCTCAAGATTTACTGAGCCGCATTAATATCCTGAAGCAAATCCAAAAGCGAATCCACCTTTGACCGAATCGTATCTCTCTCCTCGTTTAATCCCCTTATTTTATTGTATGTCTCCTGTAGCTCTAAATCCTTGTTTTTTAACTGCTCCTCAAGTTTTTGGTTTCTTTCCTTCAACTCCGCATAAGCCGTTAAAATATTTTTAATCTTTTCTTCAAGATCTCCAAACTTCGTTATTTCCACCGTCTCTCCTCGCAAGATTTTTTATGTGGCGATTCCCTTATAATTTCGGCCTGATTATGCATTTCCCCCCCTTAAAAGTCAAGGCAATATTTCCCCCTGTCATTCCAAATGGTTGTTCTCTTCCGAAAGGAACGAATCGAAGGCTTCCCACATCTGCCCGGCCGACACCCAATTTGATGCGGCATGACGGAAACGGGCGCCGCCTTTGAGTCCTTTGGTATACCAGAGGAGATGCTTGCGGAAACTGCGGTATCCCGCTTTTTCGCCGGCGTAGTCCACCTCCCTTTTCAGGTGGGCATCGATGATATCACGCCGCTCCGAAAGCGTCGGCGGATCGGGAGCAGCCGTTCCGGACAGGGCGGCGGCGATTTCACGGAAGATCCAGGGGGATCCCAGGGCACCCCGCCCCACCATGACACCGTCGCACCCGGATGCACGCATCATCGCGAGCGCATCGGAGGCACTGCGGATATCGCCGTTTCCCACCACGGGAATGACCAGCCTTTCCTTCACCCGGCCGATGATCCGCCAGTCGGCTTCACCGGAAAAACCCTGGTCGGCCGTCCGGGCATGAACAACCACGGTATCCACTCCAAGGTCCTGGGCCATGACGGCGATCTCCGGCGCATTGACGGTGCCCCGGCTCCACCCGGCACGGATCTTGACGGTCAAGGGTACCCGGACCACCGGCCTGACGGCGCGCAGGATGTCCCGAATTTTTTCCGGTGTTTTCAGCAAGGCCGCCCCGGCGCCGTTTTTGACAACCTTCCGCACCGGGCAACCCATATTGATATCGATCCAATCCGCACCGCACTCCGCCGCGATCCTGGCCGCCTCGGCCATCACGGCCGGATCGGCGCCGAAAAGCTGCACCCCCAGAGGCCGGTCCTCCGGGGTCGAATCGAGGTAACTGCGGGTCTTGGCCGAACCCCGGATCATCCCCACGGAGCTGACCATTTCCGTGAAGGCGAGGTCGCATCCGAATTCCCTGGCGACGGTCCGGAAGGGCAGATTCGTGATCCCCGCCATGGGCGCCAGAAAGACGCGGCATTCCTTTTCCAGGCGTCCGATTTTCAACAGTCCGATCTTCCTTTCAATGCATCCCGGAATTCCCCGGCCCTTTTCAGTTCCTCGGGGGTGTTGATCCCCATCACGGACCGGGCATCCTCCGCCAGGCAGGCATGAACGGGCAACCCCTCCCGCCGGGCGATTCCCACAATGTCCGTCAGGTAATATTCCTTCTGGTCGTTCCGATTGGTGATCCGGGAGACGGCATCGAAGAGGAAGGGAGCCACCGCCAGGTAAATGCCGGAATTGATCTCCCGGATCTGCCTTTCCTCATCGGAGGCATCGCGTTCCTCCACGATTTTCAGGAGGGTCCCGGCCTCGTCCTTGACGATTCTGCCGTAACCCTTCGGGTTCTCAAGCAGGGCCGTCAGGACGGAAACCACCGCACCGGAGCGGCCGTGTTCATCCAGCAGGCGGCAAACCGTGTCCAGGGGAAGCAGGGGAACGTCGCCGCAGAGAATCAGCACATCGCCGTCATAGCCGGCAAAGGCCTCGCGCGCCTGGAGGACCGCATGTCCCGTACCCAGTTGCTCCCGCTGCTCGACAAAAACGAGATTCCGGCCGGCGAAGATTTCCCTCACCAGATCCGCCTGGTGGCCGACGATGACCACGATTTCCTGCGATCCCGCCGCCTCGGCCACCTCGACGACGTAATCCAGAAGCGGCCGGCCGTGGATCCGGTGAAGCACCTTGGCCAGATCGGAACCCATCCGCGTGCCTTTTCCCGCAGCCAGGATCAGGGTTTTTAAACGCCTATGCCCGTTTTCCATCATCCCTTCTTTCCGAATCAAAATGGACGAATCCGGAAAAAGTCGACAAACGCCCGTCTTGCCGTCCCGGTCCGGAATCATCTCCGTTTTCGACCCGTATTTTTTCTTCCGGGGCTCTATCAGTTAACGCGGCACCTGTCAAGAATGTGGAATTTTTTAGGCGACATGGACAAGGTCCGGAAAATCCCGGAGGGGGATTTCGCACACACGCCCCGGTTTGGAAAATTTCGAGCACCAATTTATTTGACTCCGTTTCCCTTTTTCGATATGTAGGATGCGACGCTTTTCTGCTCCTTTCGATTTTCCGCCGCCGCGTTCCAGCGATTCCGAGGGGTCCCCAAACCCCGTGTTCCGCGTGTCTCCTTCTTCGGCCGCACCGCGCGTCTCCGGCTTCGGGGGGAAAAAAGCGCCGGCACGATTGAGCAGCCGCACGATCCACAAGGAGAAACGAAAATGAATGTTCTGCTGATCGGCAACGGAGCCCGGGAACACGCCCTTGCCGAAGCTGTTGTGCGTTCCCGTTACCAACCCGGGCTTTACGCCTTCATGAAAAGCAACAATCCGGGTATTGCCGGCCTCTGCAAGGGTTATGAACTCGGCAGTTACGGCGACCTCGAAGCCATCTGCACCAGGGCCCGTGCGTGGTCGGTGGATTTCGCCGTCATCGGGCCCGAAGACCCCCTGGACCGGGGTGTGGTGGACGCCCTGAAAGAAGCGGGAATTCCCGCGGTCGGTCCGACCCGCAGCCTGTCCCGCCTGGAAACCTCCAAATCGTTCACCCGGGATCTGGTCAAAAAATACGGTATTCCCGGCAATCCCCGCTTTCAGAATTTCACCTCCGCCGCCGGAATCGAGCCTTTCCTGGATACGCTGGAGGGAATTGTTCTGAAACCCGACGGCCTGACCGGGGGAAAGGGGGTCATGGTCCAGGGCGACCACTTCGGGAATAAAGCCGAAGCCCTGGCCCTGTGCGAAGAAATTCTCCGGGAGCATCCCTCTTTAACCATCGAGGAAAAAATGGAAGGGGAGGAATTCTCCCTCCAGTGCATCTCGGACGGCCGGACCGTCATCGTCACCCCTCCCGTTCAGGACCACAAGCGCCGGTTCGTGGGCGACAAGGGCCCGAACACGGGCGGCATGGGATCCTACTCGGATCGGAACCACCTGCTTCCTTTCCTGAAAGTGGAAGATGTCGCCGAGGGGCTGGCCATTACAAGGAGGGTCGCCGAGGCCATCTTCCGGGAAACGGGGGAACCCTACAAGGGCATCCTGTACGGGGGATTCATGGCCACCCGGAACGGTGTGAAACTCCTGGAATACAACGCCCGTTTCGGCGACCCCGAGGCCATGAACGTGCTTCCCCTTCTGAAAACGGATTTCATCGACCTCTGCCGGGCCGTCATCGACGGCACGCTGGACCGGCTCTGCGTTGAATTTGAAAGGAAGGCCACGGTCTGCAAATACATCGTCCCCCGGGGATACGGCCTCCCGAAGGATCACCCCGACGCGGCATCCACATCGGCCCGCATTGAAGTGGGCGACGTCGGCCGGGCCAGGCTGTATTATTCATCGGTGGACAAGAAAGCCGACGGTCTTTATATGACTTCTTCCCGGGCCATCGGCGTCGTCGGGATCGCCGAAACCCTTGCCGAAGCGGAAAAAATCGCGGAAGACGCCGTTTCCGCCGTTTCCGGGCCGGTTTCGCACCGTCCGGACATCGGGACGGCCGATCTGATCGAAACAAGAGTGGAACACATGAAACGGATCAGGAGCTGAGGTCGAATCAATTATATCAATAAGCTGAAAAAGGAGAGCAAATCATATGAACATGAATGTCATCAAGAGGGTGCTGATCAGCGTCACGGATAAAAAGGGGATTGTGGATTTCGCCCGGGAACTGTCTGCGTTCAACGTCGAGATTCTTTCCACCGGGGGAACGGCGGCACAGATCCGCAACAGCGGCATCCCCGTCAAGGACGTTTCCGATTACACGGGCTTCCCGGAAATGATGGATGGCCGCCTGAAGACCCTTCATCCCAGGATCCACGGCGGGCTTCTGGCTTTAAGAGACAAGGCGGAACACATGCAGGCCCTTTCCGAGCACGGCATCGGGCTCATCGACATGGTCGTCATCAACCTCTACGAATTCGAAAAGACTGTCGCCCAGGAGGGCTGCTCCCTGGAGCACGCAATCGAAAATATCGATATCGGCGGACCGACGATGCTGCGCGCCGCCTCCAAGAACTACCGGTTCGTCACCGTCGTCACGGATCCGGAAGACTACGGCAAAATCATCGCCGAAATGAAGGAAACGGGCGGAAAAATCTCCGAGTCGACCAACTTCGCCCTCGCCGTCAAGACCTTCCAGCTGACGGCCCGCTACGACGGCGCCATCTCCAACTATCTCGGCAAAATCGCCCCCTACGGAGGCGAAACGAAGGATTTCCCGGATACCTTCACGGTCCAGTTCGCCAAGGCGCAGGATCTGCGATATGGGGAAAACCCCCATCAGAAGGCCGTTTTCTACCGGGAAACCGACCCGGCGATCCCGGCGATCTCCAACGCCCGCCAGATCCAGGGCAAGGAACTCTCCTACAACAACATCATGGACAGCGATGCCGCCTGGCAGGCCGTGTCCGATTTCACCCTGCCCGCAGCGGTCATCATGAAACACGCCAATCCCTGCGGCGCCGCCGCTTTGGAGGGCGAACTCGTCGAGGTGTACCTCAAGGCCCTGGCGACGGACCCCGTTTCCGCCTTCGGCGGCATCGTGGCCTTCAACCGCCCCATCGACAGGAAAACGGCGGACGAACTGGCCAAGATATTCCTCGAAGTCATCATCGCCCCCGGCATCGATGACGAGGCCAGGGCGATCCTGGAAACAAAGAAGAACGTCCGGGTCCTCATCATTCCCCAGACCGGCGGCAAGAACACCGGGTATGATTTCCGCCGCGTCGTCGGGGGACTTCTCGTTCAGGACCGGGACAAGACGGATTTCGATATCCGGAAGGCCAAAGTCGTCACGAAGCGCACCCCCACGGAGGAAGAATACGCCGCCCTCGATTTCGCCTGGCGGATCGTCAAGCACGTCAAGTCGAACGCCATCGTTTTCACCACGAAGGACCAGCTTGTCGGCGTGGGAGCGGGGCAGATGAGCCGCGTCGATTCGGTCAAGATCGCCGGCATGAAGGCACAGCTTCCGACCCGGGGAACGGTCCTCGGCTCCGACGCGTTCTTCCCCTTCCGGGACGGGATCGACATGGCCGCCGAGGCGGGGGTGACCGCCATTATCGAACCGGGTGGATCGGTCCGGGATGAAGAGGCGATCCAGGCGGCGGACGAGCACGGCATCGCCATGATCTTCACGGGGGAACGGCATTTCAAACACTGACCGGAACCGCTGTCATGCCGGGCTTGGAGGCTGTGTCGCAAGGCCATTCTGAGGCGTCATCCGAAGGATCTCTTCCTCTTGACAGATCGTGATGACTCGATTCTTCGAGGAGTTGATCCTTAAGCCAAGCGAAGGAGTCGGAATGACCTCGAATGTACATTGGGCATTGCGGCACAGTCTCTTGATCCGGCGTCCGCCACTCATTGACCAGGCAGGATTCCGTGCCGCGCGACCCTTGCACGGAATGACAAAAACAGCCCTTGACGGGTTCTTGAAACACGAGGAGATGTAGAGGTGACCAGGAAGAAAAGCAGGGAAATCCTTGTCAGTATCGCCATGGGGAGCGATTCCGACGCCACCGTTATGGCGGAGGCGGTCAACATCCTCCGGGAATTCGAGATTCCCCATGAAGTTTATCTGACCTCGGCCCACCGAGCTCCCGAAAGGACGACGGATTTTGCCAGGGGAGCGGCCGGGCGGGGTGTCAAGATCATCATTGCCGGCGCCGGCGCGGCGGCCCACCTGGCGGGGGTCATCGCCTCCCAGACGCCTCTGCCGGTGATCGGGGTCCCCATTGACGCCACCCCCCTGGGAGGGATGGACGCCCTGTTGTCGACCGTCCAGATGCCGGGAGGGATCCCCGTGGCTACCATGGCCATCGGGAAGGGCGGCGCCAAGAATGCCGCCCTGATGGCCGTGCGCATCCTGGCCCTGGAGGACCGGGAGCTCAGGAAAAAACTCGATGCCTACATCGAAAAACTGGCATCCGACGTGGAAAGAAAGCACGAAAACCTGACCACCCTGCAGGAAACCTGACGGATCATGGCCGGCATCCTGAAAATCGATCCGCTGCACCCGGAAACCGAGCTCCTGGACCAGGCCGTACAAATCCTGATGCAGGGGGGTGTTGTCGCCTACCCCACGGAGACGTTTTACGGCCTGGGGGTGAATGCGAAAAACGAAAAGGCCGTCGAGCGCCTGTTTTCCGTCAAGGGAAGAGATTTCCGGAATCCGGTTCCCGTCATCATCGGCGACGTATCCGGCCTGGACCAGGCCGTCACGGAGATCCCGGCTGTCGGCCGGGAACTGATCGGGCGTTTCTGGCCGGGTCCCCTGACGCTGATCTTCGAAGCCTCACCCATCATTCCATCCCGTCTCACGGCGGGAACGGGAAAAATCGGCATCCGCGTTTCGAGTCATCCCATCGCCCGCCTTCTGGCCCGGAAGCTTGGAAGTCCCCTCACCTCAACGAGCGCCAACCGCTCGGGGCAGAGGGAATGCATCACCGCCCGGGAGGTCCTGGAAAACCTCGGCGACGACCTGGATCTGATTATCGACGGAGGGGAAACGCCCGGCGGAAAAGGTTCGACGATCCTGGACATCACCCGGACCCCACCCGTCATCCTGCGCACCGGTGTAATCGATAATTTCCAATTCCTATTCCGGGGACAGGATACTTAATTACACAAATTCATGTCTCCGTAAGGCGGAGACCAGGATCGTTAATTTTTTGAATAGACTGAATTTTTTGCCAAACGCACCTTGTACGCTGTCCGCTCCTTATCCCGTCCCGGAAATTCGGCGGAATGCTCGGAGACACCTTCTCCACCTTCCTCAAATGTCAAGATTAAAGATTTGACCCCATTTCCCATGCTGCTGAAAAAAAGGTTGACTTTGCGTTACGCACAGATATATAGCGTCTTATTGCGTTATATATATCCGTGCATAACACTTAGTACCGTCCTATAAAAATGTATTATTGGGGGGATATGAGACTCCGCATTTATTCAGGCCGATCCCGGTAGACGCCTACCATACTTTTTTCAGATTGATGAGTGTACAGCTTACAGGGGGTAGGCTCGCAAATCTATTTTGCACCAAGCGCGGCAAATGATCTTTCATTGAATAATTAAATGGGAGAGGGGAAAACATATGGAACGTTCTATAATAAAAAGATCAAGTGTCATCTTGTTAACGGTAATTCTGCTGCTGTGTTCATATCAGGTTGCCTCATCTGGGGAACTTAAAAAAAGCGATCCGTCAAAAACAGTGCAATTAGAACCGATCATCGTAAACGATACCGCTGTTAAGGCAGAGAGTGAAACATTTGTGGCTCCGTTGGATATGTTGTCTCCTGCAAACCATGAAAGTTATATTAAAAAAGGTATCGAGACATTCGGCAAACAGGGGAATATCAATGTTTTCAAGATAGTTGAAATGTCACCGTCGGTTAATTACACCGCCGTGGATGCGCTTGGCACCAATGAAAGCGGTTTTCACGATTCTATCAGGGTAAGGGGCAAAAAACAGACAGGACCGGGAGGAATCAAATCGTATGACAGCATTCCCATAAGCGGTAATCCCGGCGGTGGGAAAACAATCTATGATATGGAGAATATTGGGAGCGTGGATTTATATAAAGGCTATGTGCCGGTGGATAAGGGGCTTGGGTTCTCTAATCTTGCGGGAAAAGTGGACCTGAATATCAAAAGGCCTGAACATGCATTCGGCATCGATTTAGCCCAGACAGTGGGAAGCGACAAATTCACCAGAAGCTTTTTACGTATTGATACCGGTGACATGGGCATCGTATCCGCCTTCGGTTCTTTTTCCTATACATCCAGTGATAAATATAAAGGCGAAGGGAATTTTGAGCGGACAAACAGTTCCATGGGAATGGTAATCAAGCCGAACGAAAAAATCAAGACGGAGCTATTCGTTACATACAACAAAGATGACCACCACAACTACTACAACCTGACGTATGCCGAAACACGTAATATAAACAAATACTTCCGAAAAGACTTTAACACTAACCGGGGAAGCGCTAATTACTACGACTACAACAGACAAAATTTCGAAGATACCGTTATTCTCGCCAATATGGAGGTCACCCCATCTCAAAATTCCAAAATAACTTTGAAACCCTATTATTTTACTGACCGAGGGAAGTATTCATTTGCATCTAAAAATAATGTCATCAAGTGGGACATCGACCACGAGACGTTCGGTGGAATCATAAAATATGAAAAAAAATTCTCCAAAGAGTTGAACACAAAGCTGGGATATTGGGCACATAGACAGGAACCCCCGGGACCTCCAACGGCGCAGAAAAAATACACCGTGGGTCCGAGCGGTTTAACTTTTGCCGGATGGGCGGTCCTTGCCGACAACGACTATCATGAATTGCAGTCGCCGTTTGCCGAATTCAGCGGTCAGTTGGGCCGATTTGTCTATTCTGCAGGGGTTAGATACCTTGACATGAAGATGGGAGCACTTCGGAGCTACACCCACGGGACAACCTCAACTACAAGTCAGGACTACGATACCGCTATCGCCAACGGAACGCTCGACAGGTGGGCCAGCGTTAAGGATAAAAATTTTTCTGAGTGGCTGCCGAGCCTCTACGTAGGCTACAACGTGAATAAAAGCATAACAGTCTATGCGGATTACACCAGGACATACGGCTTGGATGTGAATCTTTTTCCCACTTATGTCCAGCAGAGGTCAAATTTTGTTTCAAAAGGTGTAACCTTACAGAATCTCTTGGACAAGTTGGATCTGGAGACATCGGACAATCTCGACCTCGGAATTAAATATCAAATCGCTACTGTCTGCCTAAAGCCCAATGTATTTGTTTCGATCGTTAAAAATAAACAGGCCAGGGTTTATGATCCCTCATATAACGTCACGTATCCCTACAATGCGGAGGATGCCTTGGCGTATGGCGCCGAAATAGAGGCCAGTGGATCTTTGTCAAAATCATTCGATTTTCTGGTGGGCTTGTCCTACAACAAATTCTACTTTACGGATGATTTGAGAACGGCAAGCAGCACCAAGATCTCATCAAGCGGTAACCAGGTGCCCGATGCGCCGAAGTACATGGCGAAAGTCGCATTGTCCTACAAAATTGCCGGCCTCACACTGACCCCGTCTATCAAATACATGTCTGAAAGATACGGAGATGTGCTCAACAAGGAGAAAATAAGTTCATCCACCATTGTGGATTTTGATGCTTCATATGAAATACAAAAGGTACTTGGTTTAAAATCAATAGACTTTCGCATTACAGCTACAAACCTGTTAAACGAAAAATACATCTCCGCAATCAATACGGCGGACGATGCGTTGGCGGCTACCAACACTGCAGCAACATATCAAACCGGGGCACCATTTGGAATGTATGCCGGTGTTCGTTTCCATTTTTAACGCACTAATGGGTCAAATCTTTACGGGCTGTTGCCCAAATAATCCTGGGTGAATTCCGAATTCCGGGGAATTCCGGGGACAGGATACTTAATTACACAAATCATGTCTTCGTAAGGCGAAAATCGGGATCGTTAATTCTTTGAATAGACTGAATTTTTTGCCAAACGCACCTTGTACGCTGTCCGCTCCTTATCCCGTCCCGGAAATTCGGCGGAATGCTCGGAGACACCTTCTCCACCCTCCTCAAATGTCAAGATTAAAGATTTGACCCCTCCCTAAACTGTCTCGAAAATCGCGGCGGCACCCATGCCGCCGCCGATGCACATGGAAACGATACCGCGCTTCGACCCGCGGCGTCTCATCTCGTGGAGCAACTGGGCCGTCAGTTTCGCCCCCGTCGCCCCCAGGGGGTGTCCCAGGGCGATGGCGCCCCCGTTCGGATTGACATCCCCCGCGTTCAACCGGTCCTCGATTCCGATCTTCCGGATGCAGTAGAGGGCCTGGGAGGCAAAGGCCTCGTTGATCTCGAACACGTCGATATCCCCTGTGGTCAGTTTCGCCTGGTCCAGCACCTTCGGAATGGCATAGGCGGGACCGACCCCCATTTCCTCGGGACGGCAGCCGATCACGGCATAATGGGTGAGTTTTGCCCACGGTTCCAGTCCCAGCGCGCCGGCTTTCCGGCGGTTCATCACGAGGGCGAAAGCGGCGCCGTCGGTCATCTGGGAAGAATTTCCCGCCGTCACGACGCCACCTTCCCGGAAGGGGGATTTCAGCTTCGACAGTTCCTCCATGCTCAGGGGCCAGCGCACCCCTTCATCCGTGTCGAAAGGCTTTTTTTCGATAATCCGCCGCCCCCGCTTGTCCCGGCCATAGTGCCAGCCCTCCAGGGGGATGATTTCTTCCCTGAATTTTCCCGCCAGGATGGCCTCGTAAGCCCGCCGGTGGCTTTCCAGGCCGAATCGGTCCTGATCCTCCCTCGAGATGCCGTAATCCGCCGCCACGTTCTCCGCCGTCACCCCCATGGACACGAAGGTGTTCGGCAGATCGTCCCACTCCGGGTGAGGCCGGAAAACGGCGCCGCCCATGGGGATATGGGACATCGTTTCCACGCCGCCCGCGACGATCACCTCGGCCCAGCCGGCATTGATCCTGGCCGTCGCGTCGGCGATCGACTGCAGGCCGGACGAACACAGGCGGTTGACCGTCATTCCCGCCGTCGTCACCGGCAGACCGATTCCCAGGGCAAGAACCCGTCCCAGGTTCATCCCCGTTTCCGCTTCCGGGAAAGCGCAGCCGGCGATCACGTCGTCGATATCCTCCGGCTTCAACCGGGGAACCCGGGCGAGAAGGCCCCGCAGAACCTGCATGCCGATCTCGTCCCCCCTCGTTGTCGCCAGGCTCCCCCGCCTGTAACGGCCGCCGGGGCTTCTGACCGCCTCGATGATCACTGCATCGTTCATGGTGTTCCTCCTTAATTTCTCAGGGGTTTTCCTGTGTTCAGGATATGCATCATCCGGTCCTGCGTCTTCGTCTCGCCGCAGAGGCTCATGAAGGCCTCCCGCTCCAGGTCGAGAATCTCCTGTTCCGTAACGAAGGTTCCCTCGGCGCAATCCCCGCCGGAGAGGACATGGACGAGTTTCTTGGAAACATGGACGTCATGGTCGGAAATGTAGTTCCCGTGGCGCATGTTGTACAGAATCGCCGTGGCAATTCCCCTAAGATTCTCGCCCATGACGGGAATCAGGGCCGGCTCCGGTTTCCGGTAAAAACGGGATAAGCCTAGAACGACCTCCCGGGCATCCCAGAGCTGCTGATCCCGGTTCATGCTGATGCAGTCGCTCCGGCGGAAATAACCCAGTTCCTTTCCCTCGACGGCGCTGGTCGCCACCTTGGCCATGGCGATCGTCTCGAAGATTTTCGCGTAAAACTGCTGAAGATTCAGCCCCGCTTCCACCACGTCGGGAGAAATCTCTCCGGCGATCCGGACCATGAGCTCTTTCGTCCCGCCGCCGGCGGGGATGACTCCGATTCCAGCCTCGACGAGGCCGATATACGTTTCACCAAGGGGACGACAGGCCGCCGCATGCAGGCATATCTCGCAGCCCCCGCCCAGGGTCAGTCCCGCGGGGGCGGCGACGACGGGTTTTGCAAGGTACTTCATGCGCATGTTCGCCTGCTGAAAAGCGCCGACAAGGGATTCCAGGACGTCCCAGTTCCCCATCTGGATGGCCATCAGCACCTTGTACACATTCGCACCCGCGGAAAAATTGGTCCCGTGGTTGCCGATGACCATGCCGAGAAAATCCTTTTCGACGCGGTCGCAGATCTCGAAAATCAGATTGATCACCAGGTCGTCCAAGACGTTCATCTTCGTATGGAATTCCAGGCAGGCAACCCCCTCGCCGATGTCGACGAGGCTGGCCGACTCGTTCTGCAGGATCACCCGGTTTCTTTCCTTCAGGGACGGCAGAAGAATGACCCGGGGGTGTTCCGCCATCCGGACATAATCCTTCACGGCAAAGTCGTAGAAATACAGGCCGTCCCCCCGCTTGTCGTAAAACGACCGGCAACCCCTTTGCACCATCTCCCGGATCTTCTCCGGCACCGCCTTGTTCAGCTTCTCCATGACCGCCAGAGACGCTTCGAGACCGACGGCATCCCACATCTCGAACGGACCCAGTTGGTGGTTGTAACCCCATTTCATGGCCCGGTCGATGGCGTAAACGGTGTCGCAGATCTCGGGGATGCGGTTGGCGGCGTAAATGAAGTTGTTGCAGAGATACTCCCGGACGAATTCGCCGGCCCGGTCTTCCCCGTAGAAAAGTATCCGGGCCTTAACGACGGAATCGTCGGCCTTTTTCGCCGCCCCCAGGGAGGGGAACCGGGGTTTGGCCAGGGGCACATAGGCCATCGTCTTGTAATCGAGAACTTCCTTGACCTTCTCCCCTTTTTCATTCTTCGATCTCCGGTAAAAGCCGCAGCCGGTTTTATTTCCCAGGAGTTCCCGATCGACCATGGCCCCGAGAAAATCCACCGGCCGGTACAAATCGCGCATCTCGTCGTCCTTCGCCGCCTCGTACAGGTGGGTCATGACATGCATGGCCGTATCCAGGCCGACCAGGTCGACGGTGCCGAAAAGGGCCGTCCCGGGCCGCCCCAGTTCCTTCCCGACGATCGCGTCCACCTCCTCGATGGTCATGCCCTTCTCGATCATCCGATGCACGGCATTGGCGATATCGAAGACCCCGATGCGGTTGCCGATGAAGTTCGGCACGTCCTTGCAGACGACGACTCCTTTCCCCAGAACATCCTCACAGAATTTCACCATGAAATCGAGGACCTCGGGAAGCGTCTCCGCGCAGGGGATGACTTCCAGGAGTTTCATGTACCGCGGAGGATTGAAGAAATGGGTGCAGACAAACCTCGATTTCAGGGAAGACCCGGCCCGGGCGACAATATCCCGGACAGGAAGCCCCGAGGTGTTCGTCGAAACGATGCAGGTTGGCTTGATATGGCTTTCGATCCGCGAGAGAAGGCTCTGCTTGATCTCCAGATTTTCGACAACCGCTTCGATCACCCAGTCCACCTCTTTCAGCCAGGCCAGGTGGTCTTCAAAATTTCCGGTCCGGATACGGGCGGCGTTTTTCTTCGTGTAAAAGGCCGCCGGCTTGGCCTTGAGCGCCTGGACGAGGCCGGCCGCGGCGAAACGGTTCCGCCACTCGGGCGTCGCCTCGGTCCAGCCTTTACGCCTGTTCTCCTCCGTCAACTCCGGAGGCAGGATGTCCAGAAGAACACAATCGATGCCGGCGTTCGTCAGATGGGCGGCAATCGCCGCGCCCATGACACCGGCCCCCAGCACGGCCGCCTTCCTGATTTCGTAAGGCATATCGATCTCCTCTTTAAGGATAGTTCAATAATATCTGTAAATTACAAGAGATTCTTCGTCGCTTCGCTTCGCTTCTCAGAATGACATGATGATCTATTCACGACCCCTCAAACTTACCATTTCTGTCACCCTGAGCGAAGCGAAGGGGCTCTTTTTCACCAAGTACTAATTTATAGGCCTCCGCAATGACAAAGGGTAAAGCGCAACGCCATATCCGGCCTTTTTACGAAGTCGCCTTTCAAAACGACTCGTCCGCCATTTCCAAGGGCGCCCTTTCCGCCATGCGGATGGCGTCGCACCGCCCCTTCACCGTCGTCAGGACATCGTTGGCAAAAAACTTCGCCGACGCGACCTTTCCCTGGTAAAAAGCCACATCGGGATTGGTATGGACCAGGGTCCTCTGTCCAGCCGGAGAATCTTCGACATCCGACTCCCGGTATATCTCCGCGAGCCTCCGGCAGGCAATTTCCGCTCCTTCGAGGAGAAAATGCCCCAGCAGGACATCCCCCAGGATCCGGAGATAAGGCGATGCGTAGAGGATGGGGATCAGAAATCCCGCCGTTTTGGAAAGGGAAGAAAATTCCCGGGTCACTTCCCGAAGCCCCTCCAGGGCATCGGCCAGGCAACCCGAGGCTTTCCGCAGGGCGGGGATCTTGACCGTTTTCTCAACCGTCCCGACCATGCGGCCAAAGAGATTTTCGGCATCGGCCCCGTTTCTCTGGGCAAGTTTCCGACCCACCAGGTCCAGAGCCTGGACGCCGTTCGTCCCCTCGTAAATCGACGAAATCTTGCAATCCCTCATGTACTGCTCGACGGGGAATTCGGAACAATAACCGTAGCCGCCGTAAATATCAATCGCTTTCGAACAGACCAGAAGCCCCGTATCTGAACAATAGGCCTTGCAGACGGGTATCAGCAACTCCACCAGCCCCTGCCAATCCTCCCTCTCCTGCCCGGTTTCGGACACCGCGGCCATATCCATGCAATAGGCGGCGAAGTAGTTCATGGCCCGCATGCCCTCCACGTGGGCTTTCATCCAAAGCAGGTTTCTCCGCACATCGGGGTGGCCGATGATGGGAATCGCCTTCGCCCCGGGATCGTGCATTTCCCAGGCGGGGGCACTCTGGATGCGTTCCCTGGCATAGCAGACGGCATGCTCGTATGCCGCCGTCGCGTGCCCCAGGCCCTGCATGCCGACTTCCAGGCGGGCCTCGTTCATAAGATTGAACATCACACGGATACCCTCCCGTTCTTTACCGAGCAGCTCTCCGACGCAATTGTCGTGGTCACCGAAATTCAGGGTGCACGTCGACGATCCGTGGATTCCCATCTTGTGTTCGACATTCCCCGTCAGGACATCGTTTCCTTCACCAGGGCCGCCGTCTTCCAGAACACGGAACTTGGGAACGATGAATGCCGAAAGCCCCTCCGTTCCCGGCGGATCGCCCTCGATCCTCGCCAGGACGATGTGGACGATATTGGGCGTGATATCGTGATCCCCCGCGGAAATGAAACACTTGGTTCCCTTGATGAGGTAGGTTCCGTCGGAAAGACGTTTTGCGGATGTCCGGAGGGCGCCGACGTCCGTCCCGGCGTTCGCCTCCGTCAGGCACATGGTTCCCGTCCATTCGCCCGCATACATCCGGTACATATAGCGTTCTTTCTGGGCTTCTGTACCGAACCGTTCGATCAGGCCCGCCGCCCCCACCGTCAAACCGAGATACATCAGGAGGGGGAAATTGGCGGCGTAAAAGAGTTCCAGGTTGGCCGTGACGACGGAAAGGGGCAACCCCTGCCCGCCGACCTCCACACTCTTCGAG
>JAGVTI010000105.1 GCA_019136935.1 Deltaproteobacteria bacterium | reverse complement strand
TCCACATGCGGCGACAGAAGACCGGCGTCGACAGGATCACTGATACCGAAACCGACGCAGATTGGAATGTCCGTAAGGCTGCGCAGACGGGCCACATGATAACGAACGTCCCTGACGTCCAGGCCGGAACTGCCCGTCACGCCGGTTTTCGAAACCAGGTAGATGAAACCGGAGGCCCGATCGGCAATTTCTTTCATCCGGTCTCCGGTTGTGGTCGGCGCCACGAGGTGGATCAGGTAAAACTCACTTCCACCGCTCCAGCAATCCGTCAGTTCACGGGATTCCTCGGGCGGCAGATCCACGACGAGGACTCCGTCCGCCCCGGCAGCGACGGCGTCCCGGAAGAAGGATTCCGGACCGTATACAAAAATCGGATTGTAGTAGCTGAACAAGATGATCGGGATATCGGTCATTTTGTTTCTGATTTTTCCCGTGATTTCCAGCACTCTGGACAGATTGACCCCTTTCGATAAGGCGCGTGCCGAAGCCCGCTGGATGACCGGCCCGTCGGCGGTCGGATCCGAGAATGGAATACCCAGTTCCAGGACATCAATACCGGCACGGCACATGGCTTCGAGGATTTCGAGGGATACGGATGGGTCCGGATCGCCCGCCGAGATGAAACCGATCAGAGCCTTCTCCTTTTTCTTCTTCATTTCTGCAAACCGCTTATCTATTCTGTTCATGGATGAACGGCTCCTTTCCTCTCTTCATACCTGGAAACAATTCCCAGGTCCTTGTCACCCCGCCCGGACAGGTTTACCACTACGACGGCGTCCCGGGGCAATTCGGGAGCCGATTTCAGGCAATGGGCCAACGCATGGGAACTCTCCAGGGCCGGAATGATTCCTTCCGTCCGGCATAGGACATGAAAAGCCTCGATGGCCTCGTCATCGTTCACGGAAACATAGCGCGCCCGTCCTATGTCCTTCAGAAAGGCATGCTCGGGACCGACTCCCGGATAATCCAAGCCGGCCGAGATGGAATGGGCCTCCTGAATCTGGCCGCCCCGATCCTGAAGGACATAGGATTTGGCTCCGTGGAGAACTCCCAATGAACCTTCGGCCAGGGTGGCGGCATGCTTCCCCGAGGCAATGCCTTCTCCCGCCGCTTCAACCCCCACCAATTCCACCGGCGTGTTCAGAAAGGGATAAAAAAGGCCCATCGCGTTGCTCCCGCCTCCCACGCATGCCACCAGCACATCCGGCAGGCGTCCGAGAGATGCCTGCACCTGTAATTTCACCTCTTCGCCGATGATCTTCTGAAAATCCCTCACCATCATGGGATAGGGATGAGGCCCGGCTACGGAGCCGATCACGTAATGGGTATCCGTCACCACTCCCACCCAATGGCGTATGGCCTCGTTCATGGCATCTTTCAGGGTTCCGGTACCGGAGTTGACCGGAACGACCTCCGCTCCCAAGAGCTTCATGCGCTGCACATTGGGCGCCTGCCGCCGCATGTCCTCGATGCCCATGAAGATCCGGCATTCCATGCCGAAAAGGGCCGCCGCCGTGGCTGTGGCGACTCCGTGCTGGCCTGCGCCGGTTTCGGCGATGAGTTTTGACTTCCCCATCCACTGCGCGAGCAGCGCCTGCCCCAACGTGTTGTTGATCTTGTGGGCCCCCGTATGGGCCAGGTCTTCGCGTTTCAGATAAACCTGGGCCCCTCCCAGATCCGCGCTCAACCGCCGTGCATGATAAAGGGGCGTCGGCCGGCCGACATAGTCGCCCAGAAGTTTCCCCAGTTCTTCCCGGAAAGCGGTTTTTACGGAAATCTCACGGTACGCCGCTTCCAGCTGCAGCAGGGCCGGCATAAGCGTTTCCGCCACGTAGCGGCCCCCGTGGGGACCGAAATGACCGGCCCTGTCCGGCATGGTTCCGCCGCAAGCCATCGATGACGTTTTCACCCGGTTGGTTCCTGGTTGCATGATGAATTCTCCTTTACATCTACATCTCGAAATCGTTTTTATCGGATCGCACTTGACTGCGGCGGCCTGAAAGAGACCGGTTGCACAAAAAAAGGGACCCTGGATTTCTCCACGTCCCTTTCACGTATAACAAAAAGGACCGTGGGCAGCGATTCTGCCGACGATCCTCTGATTTCCTCTATTCAATGGTGCTCAATCAGCCAAGGGAATTCGTGCCGGCAGATCCGCGAATGGGGTTCCACCACCACCGATTTTGACGTTCTTTCCTGCCATGAAGAAGGTTATTCACTGTTTCTACGATCCGCTTTCCCTTTCAAAATTTAAGTTACTATAAACAGAAACAAAAGACTTCTGTCAAGTTATTTTTCTCTTTCGGCAGAAAAAAGCTTGACAAGCGTTATGCAAGCTTATATATAGCGAATGCAATAAAAAGGTGCGTTTCTTCAATAAACACCGGACGGGAGTTTTTAAATGGGGACAAGAAAAACGGAATTATTAAATGAAATCATCAGGATGACTTTGAATGGAAAGACCCGCAAGGAAATTTCGAAGGAATGTGGTATTTCGCCGCAGTACGTCGGCAGACTGATCAAGGAGCACGAACGAAACCGGATCCATCCTCCCGAATGTAACTACGGATTGTCCACCAGGATACTGAATTGTCTGAAGCGAAACCATATCCCCGTCGATCCCCCTGCGATTGCCGACAGTATCGGACTGTTGCTTCGCATGAGGGGAATCGGCAAACGTTCCCTGGATGAAATCGGGGGTATGCTTATGGATCACAATGTCATTGGCAACATCGATGACTGGATCGAGGAGGGAAAAAGACAATTGCACTATCAGTATCGAAACAAATTCGCCACGTTGTCTTATAACAAGCTGCAACAGGTACGCATATCAGGCAATAATTTGTGGTGACGAATAAATGAGGAGAAGGATAGAACATGCCTTGTTGCCCGGTTAAGCGCGGGTTTGCCGGGGAAGGCCGCCCATAACCTTTATCGGTTCAATACGGTCGGATACCACGATGGTCATTGTAATTTGAGCAGGCCGCTGTAAAGGAAACAGCAGGCGAAAATCAAAAGAAAGGAGGCACATCCCCCAATCAAGCCCCGGTAGAGGGTGTTGCTCAAAAATCGTCTGCCCCTCGATACACTGTAGGAGATAAAGCTATACCAGATGAAATCCGCCAGAATGTGCCCGGCAAAGAATGAGATGATCCCGGCCGCTCCCAATTTGGCGGAGCTCATGATGTAACCGAGTCCGATCGACGCCCACCAGATTGTCCAATACGGGTTTGCGAGGCTGAGGATGATTCCGGAAAGAATCAGATTCCGGGGTTTTCCCGGCGAAGCATCCAGGTCCAGGTAGAGATTCGGCAGGCTCCTGAACATGGAAACGGCCATCCAGATCAGGATTCCTCCACCCGCCAGGGAAATGGAAATAAACACGGCGTCCTGCTTCAGAATAGGCGCCAGGCCCAGCAATAAAGCGATGACAAGCCCAAGCTCAAGAATACCGTGCCCCAGGATCATCAACGGACCGGTAACCGCACCACGGCGGGGGCTCTCGCTCACCGTCACGGTCAGAAGCGGACCGGGCATCAGGGCGCCTGACAGGGCGATCAGGAAGGAAGAGGCGAATATCGCGACAAGCGTAAGGGTCATCGGAATAAATCACCCCATATGCAACTCAGCAGATACCCGGCAAAAAGCGGCTCCATACCGGATTTCACCGGGAAAACAACCGGTTCACCATGATCCCCGGTAGTGGAAATCGAAGGTGACACGCACGGGAAGCGCCAGCTTCACCGCTTCCTTTTCAATCTCTTTCTGTTCCTTGGCACTATGGACCACGCCTCTGAGAACGATAGCGTTCCCCTCGACATCGGCTTCCAGAGTCGGGATCAGGAACTCGGGGTTGGTGGCGATTCCCGCCTTGATCCGAGCGGCCACCGCTCGCAGGTGAAGCAGACGCTTCGCCTCTTCCGTATTCAATTTCTCCTTTTCAACAAGGGCCGTTTTAATGGCCTCGACAACGTCCCCGGGGGATGTCTCGCTGGTGTCGAATTTCAACTCGAAGACGTCCGGATCATTCCAGTCCTCGCCGTAGATACGATTCAGCGCGCCATGAATCGCCCGATCGGCCTCTTTGACAATGAGGCGCGCCATTTTACCGGTGACGTCCTCTTTTTTCATGACTTCCTGAACCCGGTATTCGACGGGTGCCGTGATGCGTACCCGCAGCGCATGAGGGATACCCTTCAGCAATGCACTGGCCCCCCTGGCCATGATCACTTTATTGTCCTGCTCCGCGTAATTCATGATAATACTCTGCGCCAGAGTCATGAAACCCATGAAGGACCAGTCATGACGTTCCCATATATTCGGATATTCGTCGCCGTATTCCGAGCTGAAGCGCTCCCACACTCCCCCCGTTCTTTTGGCTTCGTCCAGGATTTTTCTTAGAGGAACATACTCATATCCCAGCAAACGTGCGATCGAGCGGCCGATTTCGTTCCCGCCGCTGCCGTATGACTTGGTTATCGCCAAAATTGCCATATCCCCTCCCAATATCGAATCGGTCAAATACCGTAAGGAATGGACTTTCCTGTTGAGCGGTTGATTATTAAAAGAAAATCTTCCTTATGTCACGTTTTTTTCACGACTGTTGTTCGCTATCCGCGTCATCCGGGGTTTCCCGTGCTTCCCGGCGGTGGAAATCGAAGGTGACGGGGACACCGGACGCAAGTTTCGCAGCTTCTTTTTCAATTTCATTTTGTTCCCCGAT
>JAGVTI010000213.1 GCA_019136935.1 Deltaproteobacteria bacterium | reverse complement strand
AAAAGGATGTTATTTTTATACCTGACGGGCAAGAGAAGTCAAAGAAGAACAGATCCGCGGGGATGTGATAACAGTCACATGAAAACGTGAAAATACAGATGGAAAAGGGACCGCTGCGCGGTGATCCGGAGATGCGCTTCCAGCGAGGGCCGGAGGAAGAAAAAGAGCGTTCCGTTTTTCGAAACCGGCCGTTCCGGCGAAGTGCCCCGGGAGTCACTTCGCATCTTGCCGGAACCGGAATATTTTCAGCACAACGGGCCGGATCAGGGGAATTTCGGGTACTTTCTGAAATTGGGGTCTCTCTTTTCAAGGAACGCGTTCTTGCCTTCATGGGCTTCTTCGATCAGGTAATACAGCAGGGTCGCGTTGCCCGCGAATTCCTGAAGGCCGATCTGGCCGTCGAGGTCGGCGTTGAGACCGAGCTTCAGCATGCGCAGGGCCAAGGGGCTGTGTTTCATGATCGTCTTGGCCCAGTCGACCACTTCATCCTCCAGTTTCTCCAGCGGCACGACCTTGTTGACAAGGCCCATCTCCAGGGCTTCCTTCGCCGAATACCGGCGGCAGAGAAACCAGATTTCCCGGGCTTTCTTCTGCCCCACGATGCTGGCCAGGTAGGATGAGCCCAAACCGGCGTCGAAGCTTCCCACGCGGGGGCCGGTCTGGCCGAAAACGGCGTTTTCCGAGGCGATGGAAAGATCGCAGACGACGTGAAGGACGTGCCCGCCGCCGATGGCAAAGCCGTTGACCATGGCGATGACCGGTTTGGGGAGCGAACGGATCTGTTTCTGGACATCCAGGACATTTAACCGGGGAACGCCGTCCTTTCCGATATAGCCTCCGGCCCCCTTGTAGTTCTGATCTCCGCCGGAACAGAAGGCTTCATCTCCCGCGCCGGTCAGGACGACGACATCGATCCGTTGATCTTCCCGGCAGATGCGCAAGGCATCGCTCATTTCGGATGTGGTGGCCGGGGTGAAGGCGTTCCGGTAACGGGGACGGTTGATGGTGATTCTGCCGATTCCCTCCCAGAGGTCGAACAGAATTTCTTCGTATTCCCTGATTGTTTGCCAGTTTCTTTTTTCCGCTTTAGACATGGTTATTTCCTCAGATAATTAAAGTAATCTTTTAATATTCCGGCGTTCGTGTCGGGAGGGGTCCTGACTTCCAGGACCACCGGCCCGGAAAAATCCGGCCCGTAAAACCGGTTCAGTCCTTCCCGGAGCTCTGCTTCCGTGGCGGCCGTGAAGCTGTTCAAGCCGTAAGCCCTGGCGACCGGTTCCACTTTCATCTCATGCCTGGCCTCGAAATGATTTTCCAGCTCCGGCATCAAGGGGGCACCATCGATAAACCGGAAGATGCCGCCTCCCTGGTTGTTGACGACGATGATTCGCAGGTTGGCGGGTAAATGCCTGATCCAGAGGGCATTCGAATCGTAGAGAAAAGCGAGATCGCCGACGACGACCGTGTTGATCCGATCCGACAGAAAGGCATAGCCCGCCGCCGTGGAGACGACACCGTCGATACCGCTGGTGCCCCGGTTGGACATGAACACCAGCGGGGCCGGCTGGGGGAATAGCTGCGCATACCGGACGGGGGTGCTGTTGGACAGGTGAAGGACGGAATTTTCCGGCACATGCCGGAAAATCATGTCGAATGCCTTGAGATCGCAGTAAGGGCATTTCGCAAGATAGTCGGCATTTTTACGTTGCGTGGCGAGATCGAGGGCCCGCCATTTTTCACCGTAATCGGAGTCTCCCGGCAGTGCCTGGTTTTTCAGAAATTCCAGAAAGGGAACCGTATCTGCCGGAATGACGTCGGTCAGGGACATGAACGTGTCCATATGTTCTCCCGAGGGGGAGAGATGCCAGTGCACAGCCGGTCTGTTTTTCCTGAGAAAGATTTTGATTTTCTTGGATACGACCTGGCCCCCCAGGGTGACCAGCAGATCGGGCCGATACGCTTGCTCGTCGGAAACGGCGCTCAGCACGTTATCGATGCGGGAGTTGAGCCGGTCACCGGACACGTTGGAAATGGTTTCCGTCAGGACCGCCACGGAAGGATCGGCGGCCAGGTCGTTCAGAAGGGCGCCCAGGTTTCCACCGGGAGGCATCTGTCCGGCCAGGATCATCCTGCGGTGATGTCCTTTCCAGATCTCGGCGAACGCCCGGAGTTTCTTCTCCGGAAGGATCCTTTGCGCATCGTGGAGCGTAATGTTCCGGATCGCGGGCGCTTTTTCATCGACCAATTCGTAAAGCGGTTCCGCAAAGGGGACATTGATGTGGACCGGCCCCATTTCGGGGTAAAGCAGGTCGTTTACGGCCTGGTTCAGGACCCTCATGGCGAACCATTCATCCGTTTCGCTTTCAATCCGGTCGGACAGGTTGTAGGAGGCCTTGACGTAGTTGGCGTAGATGTTTTGCTGCCGGATGGTCTGGCCGTCTCCCTGGTCTATCCACTCCGGCGGCCTGTCCGCCGTCAGGACGAGGAGCGGCGCTTTCTGGTAGTAGGCTTCCACAACGGCGGGGGCGTAGTTCAGCGCGGCCGAGCCGGAAGTGCAGGCGACGGCCACCGGGCGCTGCCGGTTCAAGCTCATCCCGAGGGCGAAAAAGGCGGCGCATCGCTCATCAACGATGTTCAGGCACCGGAATCCGTCAATCGCCGTGAAGGTATTGATCAGGGGCGCGTTGCGCGAGCCGGGCGAAATGACGATATCCGTGATGCCTTTTTCCAAAAGAGTTGCCGCCAGGTATTGGGCGTTTTTCTTTGCAGAGATCATGATTCGGTTACATCAGTATCGACAGGAGTGTTTTCGCCTTGTGATTCGTCTCGTCCCATTCGCTGTCCACGATCGAATCCGCCGTGATGCCGCCGCCGACATACAGGCAGGCCTTGTTGCCGAGGATCTTCATGCACCGGATGTTCACGTAAAGATTCAGCCTTCCGGCCAGGTTCCACTCACCGAGAAAGCCGCAGTAGTATTCCCGGTCGTGCCTTTCCTTGGCGAGGATGTATCCCCGGGCCTTTTCACGGGAGTTGCCGCACACGGCGGAGGTCGGGTGAAGTGTGCTGATAAAGCGTCCCAGCTCCGTTTCGACTTTTTCACACGGGAAACCGATTTCGGTTTTCAGGTGTGCGACATTTGCGGCGAAAGAGGTGAAAGGACCGGATTTTTCATAACCATCGATGCCGAACGTCTTTAACTGGGTTTCAATAAATTCCGTTACGATCTCCTGTTCCCTGATTTCCTTTGCCGTCCAGTTAAAGACGCCGTTGCTGTCGCCGACCGGCAACGTACCGGCGAGCGACACCGTATGAAACCTGTCATTGCGTTTTCTGAGCAGCAACTCCGGCGTGGCGCCCATCCAGGTGCCGATTCCCGGGAGATGGACCAGGCAGATGAAGGCGTCATTCACTTTTTCTTTCAGTTTCAAAAGCATTTCTCCACAGGAACGGCCCTCCGGCATGTCGACACACAGGGTGCGGGACAGGACGACCTTTTCAAACTCCCCGTCCTGAATCATCCGGATAAGAGGGGCGGCTAACTGCCGGTATTCCGTTTTGCTCATTTCCGGCGGAGGAAAACGTTTTTCTTCCTTCGTGGAAAATTCCGGGGATGACATGTCGTCGGTATTGCATGCGGTGATGACGGAAATGCCTTTCAGGAGGCGATCAGGCCGAATGACGACCAGGGGCGTGTGAGGACGGATGTCAAAAGGAGCGAAGACGAACCCTTCGATTCCGTTCAGGTCTTCATAAGATTCTGCCCTGAATAAAGGCCCTTCGGTCTGAATGACCAGCGTCGGGTCCTCTTCCCCGGGGGAATAGTAGAACGCAAAGGGGATTTTTTTTGCGATCAGGGCATCGATTTTTTCTGCAAGCGTATTGTCGGCCATGGATCAAGAAATCTGCCTCAATTAACATCACAACCCGTAAAAACCCTTACATCTTTGTGAAAGAGAGGATGAAAAGGGGGGAATGATCCAATTACACGGGTAAGGGACTATATGGGATGCGATTTGGCGTGTCAACTAAATAGTCTCGACAGGGCATGGGAAAAGGAGTATTTCTGAAAGCGGGCCGGAAATCTGTGTTTCAATCCAATTCAAGACAGGGGGATGAAGTTGGAATCATCGATGGATATGCAGGATCTTGTCCGGGTCAATCATCTCTGGGCGAGGATTTACCCTTTCATTGCAGATCAGATTCTCAGTCATTACTTGAAAAAGGACGGTGATGTCCTCGAGTGGGGACCGTTTTCCGGGGGCGTATCCTTCTCCCTCCTCGGCAGAAAACCCGCAATGGAGATCACCATTGCCGTGGAATCGCCGGAAGTGTTCTCGGTTATGGAAACCGAATTATCCCGGCGGCAGCTGACCGGGAAAATCAGGCTCATGGAAAGTCCCCTGGTTCCCCTGGTTTATGATGACAGGAGTTTCGATCTGGTCGTTGTCCGGGGAGGATATTTTTTTCTCGATCCGCACGGTGAAGCGCTGCGGGAGATTTTCCGGGTTCTGAAAAAAGGCGGGATCGCCTTCGTCGGCGGGGGGTACGGGAAAGACACGCCGCAGGAGATGATCGACGGGATTGCCGCGGAATCCAGGATTCTCAACGACCGCCTGGGAAGAATCAGGGTCTCTGTCGAAGAACTGGAGGCAATGATTGCGAGCTCCGGCCTGAAGCCGCATATCCGGGTTGTCGAAGAAGGGGGATTGTGGCTTCTGTTCAACAAGTGAGTTCCACTCCTT
>JAGVTI010000037.1 GCA_019136935.1 Deltaproteobacteria bacterium | reverse complement strand
TCTTCGGTTGCCGACGCCGCCCCGGCGGTGCGAGATAATACGGGGCGATGGAACGAGATTCTGGATATGGTCGTCGTCGGGTCTGGTTTTGCCGGTTTGGCTGCTGCAGCCGAGGCGGCCGAGCGGGGGATGAAGGTTGTCGTGCTGGAAAAAATGCCGCAATACGGGGGGAATTCCGCCATCTGTCATGGGGAATTTGCCGCCTGGAATGACCTGTACCGCCTGCGGGAAAAACTGAAACTGGGCGATGACGGACCGGCCCGCCACGCCGAGGATACCCTCCGGGCCGGGAATGATTACGGGAAACCGGATTTGGTCAGGATCATGGCCGAACAGGCTCCTGCAGCATTAACCTGGCTTGTCGAAGGAGCGGGTGTAAAAATTCAGGAAAGTGTTTTGGCTGCCCCCGGTCATTCTTCTCCAAGAATTCATTCCGGAATCGGCGGGTCGGGAGAGGTGATGCTGGAGGCCCTTAAAAAAAGGGCCGAGCAGAACGGTGTTGTGATCCGTACCCATGAGCAGGTAACGGCGATCTGGCGCAACAGTTTTTCCGCTCCGGTGGTCGGTGTGGAGGTGCAGCGAGGGAAGAGGCGATCGAATATCTACATCCGCCAGGCCCTTGTTCTGGCTTCAGGCGGCTTCAGCCGCGATGTGGCCATGCGCCAGACATATAATCCGGCTTTGGGACCCGCATACCAGTCCACGAATCATCCGGGGGCGACTGGGGAGATGATCTACTTGGCCCGGGTGGTTGGAGCCGATGTGACCCAGATGAGTTTTGTCCAGATTTATCCCTTTGCCGATCCGGTAACCGGCCGGTTCGACATCCCCTCGGTATTTGCCCTTCGTGGGCCGGTTGTGGGGATGATTTTTGTGGATGGAACGGGAAAACGCTTCGTTGACGAAACGGCCGATGGAGAAATTTGTGCCAGGGCCCAGATCCGTGCCGGCGGTGGGAAAAAGGTCACCTTTGCCCTTTTCAATGAAGCGATGATTTCGGCGATGGGAACAAACGATGAGGTCGTAGCGGGTCTGAAGGCGGGTCGCTTCACCCGTGGGGAAACCCTGATGGATTTGGCGCGGTTTCTGGAAATTCCCCCGGAGAACCTGGAAAAAACCGTTTCCGACCACAACCGGTGTATCCGGGAAGGGATTGACCCCGTATGGGGAAAGAAAGGGCTGGGAGGGATGATTCCTCTGGAAAACGGCCCTTTCTACGCCCTTTCCCAGTGGCCGGCCGTGCATGGGACCCTCGGCGGTCTGAGAATCAACGCCCGGGCACAGGTTCTCGACATCCGGGGCAATCCGATCCCCCGTCTTTACGCGGCTGGTGAGGTAACGGGGGGGATTCACGGTTCAAAGCGGCTTCCGGGGAACAGTATTCCGGCATGCATAGTGTTTGGCCGTATCGCCGGAGCCAATGCGGCCGAAGAAAAGCTCCCGGCCTGATACGGCGGGCGCAGTAAAGTAGTAAAGGAGTAAGGGAAGCACTACAAGAGCATCTGTGTACGAAACCGAATCTTCATCTTCTTTTCCTTCCGGGTTGCGGCCATCTCATCGTGAAAATGCACCGGACGGATTTTCAAGGGAGGGTGGTATGATCTGCAGGCCTTGTTCACGCATCCTGATCTGGATGGTTATCTGCTGTATCAACAGCGGTTTCTTCCCATCCGTTCTCCCTGCCGTTGAGCATCGGCCCGTTTGGCTCTTCAATGAGCAGGGGGACCGCATCACGCCGTCTTTGAACGCCGTCGATCCCTACAGCCCGAAAAAAACCTGCGGCACCTGTCACAATTACGATTCCATTACAAAGGGATACCACTTTCAACAGGGATTCGACGAGATGAAGGACGGTTACGATTCCCGGCGGCCCTGGCTTCTTTCCCCCGGGATGTTCGGCCGCTATTTTCCCTTTGCCTCGCCCGGGTTCGTGGCCTCGAAAACAAACCGGGATATCCGGCAGATCGATCGCACCACCTACGACTGGATCGGCGGGCTGGGAAAAACCGGTCCGAAAGGAGAAACCCTGTCGCGGGCCTGCGGCGCCTGTCATCCCGGCGGGGGGCCCATGGAGTACGGGAGAGGCAAACAGGGGCGCCCCGACCTGACAAAGAACCTGATCGCCGGTGAAAAGACGAACCGGACGGCCCTGGACGGAGACTATTCCTCCTGGATGACACCCGACGGCCGGAGTCACTTCCGGGAAAGCGGGGTTCTGGAGGCCGATTGCCTCCTCTGTCATGGACCGTCCTATCGCTTCGATGCGCGAGTCCGGCAGATCAACCGGCGCAATTATCGCTGGGCGGCCACTGCCGGAGCGGGTCTGGGTACGGTGTCGGGTGCGATTTTCGAATACGGCGATCCTGCGGCCGGACCGGGACATCCCCGTTTTCTGGCCGGAACATGGAATTTCAGCAAGCGTCCCGTTGTGCGGTATGCTTGGAATGACCGGAGGATTTTTACCCCGGAAGGGCGCTTGCAGGGCAGCCTCATCAGACGGGCCGTTTCGTCCCGTAATTGCCTCCAGTGCCATGCACCGGCAGCAGCGGCGGCGACCGGACAGATCCATGAAGCCCTTTCTGATGCCCACACCGCCAAAGGACTCCGGTGTACCGATTGTCACCCCCTGATCGGCAAAACGCCGCGGGAGCGGCTTCAGCATCAGATTGCCAAAGGCCGGGCGGGCCTCCTCCGGGTCCGGAATGACCTGGATGGACTGGGCCAGAAAACCTGTGCGGGGTGTCACCTCGGTGGCCGGTACCGGCCTACCCGCCCGGGCATGCCCGTGAAGGCGGTTAATCCCGGGCCGATCCATGCCGATCGTTTCCCCCGGGGTTCGTCTCATTTTTACCTGATTTCCTGCCGGGGCTGTCACACCGTTGCACGTTCCGCAAGAGGACAGGTTCTCCTGGATTTGAGCACGGGTGTGGGGTTAGGGTTTACGGCCGACAATCTCGCCTTGGCGTTTGTGCCCGGTACGTACGAACAGAAAGCCAAAGAACCCTGGCCCCCCTGGATTGGCCGGGTCGGGCATGGCAAGGACGGCGATGAATATTACGCGCCCCATGTGCCGAAGGGCATTCAATGGTTCGGTGAAAAACAGAAGAATGGGGAGATAAGACCCATTCCTCTGCGTTATGTCAAGGCGGCTGCGGATGGAGTGAAAGGTTTGACAACCCGTTCCGTGAAGGGAACCGACGGGACCTCCCGGGAAATGACCTCTGTTCTTTCCGACAACGATATCCGGCGGATGATCCAGGCCTTGACACGCCAGGGCTTTCGCAATGTCGTCTATCTTTCCGACCGTGTCTACCGCCTCCGGGGAGATCGGCTGACCAGCGTTCCTTTGTCCGTCCAGCCGGACATGTTCGTGGTGAACCACGGAGTGACGCCCCTTTCCCGGAAGATGACCTACGGTGCGACAAGCTGCGGGCAGTGTCATGATGAACGTGCACCGTTTTTCACTAAAAAAACCATCCGGAACGTGCGGGGGTTTCTGAAGGATGATTACCCCGTACTCAAGGCGCCGAACAGTGTTTCCCAGATGACGGAGTGGGGACTGGAAGGCGTACCGCCCTACTAGGCGTTTTCGACACCAGGGAGGGACCGTGTCATGAAGAGAAGGACGGGCTTAATCGGCCTCTTGGCAGTCATGCTGATCGTTTCGGGCTGTTTGTCTCAAAGCACGGAACGGCCGCGGGAGAACAGCGTGACGGCTGCCGAATTACAGACGATGCTTCGGGGAGACAACCCGCCCCGGGTCATCTACACGGGAAGCCTTCTGGAATGGCGGGATGCGCACCTGCCCCTTTCCCGCTGTGTTCCCTGTGATGACCCCGAGGGGACGCTCCACTTCCTGGAAGGGGATCGGCGGACACAACGGGTGCTTTATGGAAACGGACCGCTTTCGCGGGAAACCTGTCCGGTTCTGGCTGAACTGAACCGGGGAGCGAAGCAGCCCCTCGTGTACGTCTTGTCGGGGGGGCTGAAGGCTTGGAAGCAGGGCGGCTTTGCCACGGTTTCCGAGGAGAGGATTCCCCGTCTGCCCGTGCCGGGGATTTCAAAAGACACACTTAAAACTTACAACCAAATGGCAAAAAAACCTCTGCTTTTGGATATCCGATCCGATGCGGCGGTTCGCTCCCGTCCGATTCCCGGCGCCCTCCATATCCCCATGACCCGCCTTCACGAGCATTACGGCGACATCCCTCTGGATCGGCAGGTGGTGGTGGTGGATGAAGACGGAACCCGGAGTTTGCTGGCCGCCGGTTATCTGCTCCGCAAGGGGATATCCGTTACGGCCAGGTTGCGGGGAGGATGCAAAACCCTGTTTCCGGCCAGGGCGGAAGGAGGAAACCGATGAAGAAAGGAATCTTCAAGCGGATTTTGTGCGCTGTCTTCATGGCGGGTATGCTGTTTGCGCCGCCGGTTTGGGCAAAGCCGGTTCAGGACGGTACCGGCGAAGGGACCCCTCGATGCCTTAACTGCCACCGGGGCGAACCCTTCGAAGCCGCTTTTTACCGTTCCGTTCACGGCGATAACGGCTGTTTGAGCTGCCATCGGGGAATCCTGTCCCTGGAGAAACACATGATGGGGGAGGAGAAACCGCGACTCCTTTCCTGCGGGGCATGCCACGGGAACATTTCCGGCCGGTACGAAAAAAGCTACCATGCGATATATCAGAATATGACCTGCCAGGACTGCCACCGGGACATTCACGTTCTTCAAAAAAAAGACGAAGATATCCGGAAAAACGCCATTCAAACCTGTACTTTGCCGCTGTGGGTCACACTGGAAAATTTCTGAAGGGAAACCGGGATGCCGCTTCCTGCACCGATTGCCACGGCATTCACGATATGCCGGCCTATGATCCCGCATCGGCGCGTGATCGGGCGGCCCGGCGGATTTCATCGACGGAAAAATGCCGGGCCTGCCACGGCGATCCGGCATTGGCAAAACGGAATCATCTGTCGGCTTCCGTGATTGAAGGCTACGAAAAAACCTATCACGGGAAGGTCTACCATGCAGGCTATCCGGAACAGGTGGCGGGTTGTGCCGACTGCCACACGGGACATAACATCCTCCCCCCGGAGGACGGACGATCCGCCCTGTCGCCGGTTCATCTGGCCGAACGCTGCGCCGGATGTCACCAGGGATTCCATCCCCGTTTCACCCGCTATATCGGGCATCCCGATTACAGCACTCCGAAACAAAATCCGGTCCTGTTCACAGCCAATATTTTCATGATTGCCCTGCTGGAGGGGACCTTCCTTTTCTTCTGGGGTCACTCACTTCTGTGGTGGCGGAAAGTTTACAGCCTGAAATGTCGGGAACGAAGAGGATACCTGAAACCCCGGTCCATTATCCCGGAATGCGATATCGGACGACAGGTCCAACGCTTCAGTCTCGTTGAACGGGGCATGCATGTCGTTTTAATTCTGTCCTTCTTTACCCTGGTTATGACGGGCTTTCCTTTGAAATATCCCGATACGGACTGGGCGAAAATCCTGATGGATTGGTTCGGCGGGGCGGCCGTGGCGGGCGTTTTTCACCGGATCGCCGCGGCGGTTCTGATCGGTTTGTTCCTGTATACCCTGTGGCTTTCCCTTAAATTCCTGTTTCCGGGCGGGACAACAGCTGGTTGGCTCGGCCGGCTTTTCGGACCCGATTCACTGTGCCCGAACCTGAAGGATCTGCAGGACATCAAGGGGATGTTCCGATGGTTTTTCAACTGTGGTGAGATGCCGCAGTTCGACCGCTGGACATACTGGGAGAAGTTCGACTTCTTCGCCGTTTTCTGGGGGATGACGGTGATCGGCGGTTCGGGTCTCACCCTGTGGTTTCCCGAAGCCGCCTCCTATGTTTTCCCTGGATGGGTTATCAACGTGGCGGCGCTGGTGCATTCCGAAGAGGCCTTTCTGGCAGCGATTTTTATCTTCAC
>JAGVTI010000310.1 GCA_019136935.1 Deltaproteobacteria bacterium | reverse complement strand
GTATCGTCAAGCCGAATGTCTATACGACGGTCGTTGCTGCTGCGGTATTTGTCTTTTAGACCCTGCGGCGTGCCGTTTGTGTCTTTGCGAAATTCCCGGGTCCATCCGGAATTCCCGGATGGACCCGGGGTTGTGATCTGAAAGAAGCGGATATCCACGAAAATCAGGATAGGTTTACCGCACGCCCCCAACCCGGATTGCCTGTAACCTTGCCGTCTTTCATGACTACTTTGCCCCTCACCATGGTCATGACCGGCCAGCCTTTCAATTCCCAGCCTTCGTAAGGGGAGAAATCACAGTAAGACGGGGACATGTTGCCGGAAACCCTCTGCTTTTTATCGATATCGACGATGATCAAATCCGCGTCCGATCCCGGGTTCAAAGATCCTTTCTGCGGGTAAATCCCGAATAATTTTGCGGGATTGTAACACAGGTAATCTGCAATCTGATTGAGCGACATACGGCCCTTGTGGTAACCCTCGGAAAGCATCATCGGCAGCATCGTCGGCATTTCCTGCCAAGACGGCAACATCTTGACAATTTTACCGTCGCCCACGTGTTCCTTTTCATTCATGCAGGCCGAATCGGTCGCTACTGTATTGAACTCATTATTTTTTATCCCTTCCCACAACCTTGCCATATCCTCAGGAGTTTTATAGGCGGGCGTGGTTTTGGCGAGCCAAGGTTTCTTGCACATCTTCCCTTCCTGGTCAATATTCAAATACCTCGGACCCGTTTCCAGATACACCGGATGCCCCTGATTTCTGAATTTATTGGCAATATCCAGTACTTTCCCGCATCCGACATGCACGATATAAAGGGGGACCCCCACTTCCCTGGACATTCTGCAAGCCGTATCGGCATCAACCGCTTCGGTAATGGGAGGACGGCTTTTATTGAAATCAGAGAAGGTGTTATTGGAATATCTCTTGCCGAATAATTTCATCAACTCATAATTTTCCGCATGCACCATGGCCATGCCGCCGATGTCCCTGATGCACTCCATTCCTCGATAAAGATAGGGGAGGTCGATCCCCACGATGCCCACTCTCCGCATTTCATCGCCCTTGTAAGCCATGAAAAACTTGTGATTTTTTAATCCACGGTCGGCACATTTTTTGATGTCTTCCAAGTGAGTTTCCGTCATGCAAGTACCGTGAAAGCCGATATCAACGGTGGACAGCCTCTTCACGGCATCAATATAGTAGTCTATTCTCGATGCCATAGAACCCGTGGGCGAACCCAAGCCCTCCAGCATGTAGTGGTAAAATGTGGTTACCCCTCCCGCAGCTGCCGCGGCGCTCTCCGATTTCAGATCATCTTCAAATGGCCGAAAGGCACCCACATGCGTGTGAACATCGATGATGCCGGGCATGACATAATTGCCTTTCGCATCGATGATCTCCCCGGCATTAGGACCAATTTTCTCCGATGTTAAAAAAGCGATCTTCTGATTTTCAACGGCAATCGACACTCCGTCGATAATTCCGTCCGGTGCAATCAGTTTTGCATTGGTGATAAAAGTCTTTTTACTGCCTGCGTGGGCGGATTGCACACCACTGAAACCGGTACCGGCAAGCACGGAACCCGCTATCGCTGCCCCGGCCAAAGATGCCTTGACAAAATTACGTCTGCCCTGATCCAAAGCTTCGACCTTTTCGCTCATGCATTGACCTCCTTTAAGTTGGTTTATTGGTGAAACGCGGCCCGGAACAATCAACTTATCCCCCCGGTACATCATGTGATAACAATCTAAACGGCGAAATCATCCAAGACAATACTAGTATAATACTGGTTTATTGCCTTGCCATACCGGTATTCTATTTCATAATAGAGATTATACGGTATGAATGCCCGGGATGATATCCGTGTCGTGCCTGTATTGAACGTGATCGGCCAGGATTGGAAGGCCTGGGTTGTTTCCGCGAAATTCCGTCTTCGAGATTGTCATGATTCGGGAAAAATACAACCTCCAAATCCCGGCAAATATTCCTTGACAATCGCTATGTATAAAAATATATAGCGCGGATGAAATAACGGAAACGACAAGAACCTCCTTCCCTGTCCAGACATGAATGCGAGGATTTGTATTCCCCGCAGGTTTCGCGGAGCCATGATCGGTTCGGATCACGGGTTGTTTTGCAGGATGCCGCCGGGCGGGAAAATCACGCGTAGACTTTTCGTAACCGTACTATTGGAGGCTGTGCAAGATGATTGCTGGAAAAGTCTTTAAGATGGCCTTGAAAAATGGCATGGACGAAAGCCTGTGCCGGGATCTTACGGATGCCCTCGACAGGACCCGGAGCGTCGCCCTTTTTCAGACCGCCTCTTTGGTCCGGGACCGCGTATTCGGCCGGGAAATCCACTGTATGGCGACGGTCGGTCCCATCCTCCCCTGCAAGCTCAAACCTCACTGCCGTTACTGCAGCTTTTGGCGGATGCCCGTGCTCGATGAGGATGCCGTTGTCGATGGGGTCAGGATTATGGAGCAACGGGGGATGAAGCGGGTGCTCTTGGTCGGAGGGGCCTGCACGGAGGGCTATGACCGGGAGATGACGGATATCGTGAAGGCGGTGAAAAAGCGGACGACCCTTGATCTCGAGCTCAATATTGGCGCCTCCTTGTCGCAGGAAACGGTGAAACGTCTTAAGGATACCGGTGTCGCGGGCATAACCGCTTCGCTGGAAACCGTCAACCGGGGAGTCTTTATGCAGGCGAAGCCCGGTGACTGTTTCGAGCGCCGGAAGAGATTCCTGGAAATCTGCGACCGGGAAGGATTTGAAGTGCGGAGCGTCGTGATGGCGGGATGCGGCGAGAGCGAAGAAGACCGGATCCATCACCTGGTCTACCTGCGTGGAATCAAAAATTTACGCTATCTCATGATATCCCGGTTCACCCCCCAACCCCGAAGCCCCTGGGGCGGACTTCCCGGCTGTTCTTCCCTGGACTGGGCGAGAACGATCGCCCTTGCGCGGCTGATTTTGCCCCATGTTCATATTGTCATGGGGGGTGGAACCCGGACCGAGGATCTTTCCCTCTGGTATCCGACGGGAGGAGGGAACCAGGTGTTCGGCATGGGGACGATGTCCGGCGGATCGCCCATGAAGCACCCTTCCGAGCTGGCTATACCGGTAAACGAGCGGGTTTCCGTGGTGGATCGCTTGCCCGTCGTTGGACCGTTGATGGAGGCCTTCGGTTGCCGGATCAGTTTTGAAGATCGGATGCCGGATGAAACCGGCGAGAGGATACGGAAAGGGTACCTGGGAAATTAAACCGATGTGACGAGGAGGGAACAATGGAATCCATAGGCTATTTACCGGGCGATATTCTGAGGGAAACCGCGCAGGAAATCTGCAGAGCCCTTGGAGAGGATCTGGAAAGTCTGTCCGTGGAAAAAACCGTGATCGGTCTTTTCTTTACGGGGGTCAAATTGAATAACGGCGTGGGAGGCGTGTGTTTTACGCCGATCAAAACCATCCCGGAGGCCGTGTGCTGCCCGAGTTCGGCACGCGCGATGCCTGCGTCGGGCAAGCTGAAAGACCGCAAGGTGAAGCAGTTTCTGGATGACATGTTCGCGGATAACCCGCTTAAGCGGACCATGGGCATTGCGGTGATGAACGCGCTTTCCACGGTGTGCTGGCAGAAAAGGCCGCCTGAGTCGTACGAGATCAAGATAGGCGTGGACGCCCTCGACGAAGTGACGATTCCCGAAGAGGGGTTCGTGGTCGTGGTGGGAGCGCTGGTTCCGGCCATAAAGGCCCTGAAGCAGCGGGGCAAGCCGTTCGGCATCCTGGAGTTGGATCCGTTGACGCTGAAAAAGGATGAACTGGAATTCTTCGTTCCTTTCCAACAGGCATCTGCCGCAGTTCCGAAAGCGGATCTCGTGATCGTCACGGGAACGACGCTGATCAACGACACCCTGGAAGAGCTTCTCCGGTTGAGAAAGCCCCAAGCGCGGGTCGTTGTACTGGGACCGACGGTGAGCATGCTTCCGGATGCCTTTTTCAGCAGGGGAGTCGATGTCCTGGGGGGCATCATGGTCACGGACGCCGACCGGCTTCTCGATTTGATTGCCGAAGCGGGTTCCGGTTACCACTTTTTCGGTAAAGGGGCCGAACGGGTTGTGATTCAGGCCGTCAGTTCATAAAAAAACGCCCGGGGGGCTTATTGTGAGAAAGATTTATGGGGTGTGTCGTTTCCTGCACCCTGAAAACTCCCTGGATCATTGCCGGCTGGTGGATCGAAGAGGCGGGAGGGCGGAGCGTCACCGCCTGAATCTCCAGAAGCGGCAATGTCCACTATTCCCACGAACAGGTTCTGTTGTGGAACCCGGATATCATGATCGTATCCGGACAGGAACAGATAAACATGGCTTATCGCGATAGAAGGCTGATGAAGACCAAGGCCGTATTGAACAAAAAGGTATATGCCATCCCGGTCGGCACTCATCCGTGGAGTCACAGAACCGCCGAGCAGCCCTTGACCGTTTTATGGGCGGCCAAAACATTTTCCCCCGACCGGTTTAAGCGCGTGAGCATCGAATATGAGGTGCGAAGCTTCCAGCGCCGTTTTTTTGACCATGAACTATTTGACATTGATCATGATAAACCCTCACTTCGATAAGCAAAGAGGGAAGCATCTATTTTAATTAGACAATTACTTTAAATAAACTGTTCGGGAGATTAATAATGATGAAGGTTCGTGGCGTATTTCGGCGTTCGGCATGGGTTGTTTTCATGGTTTGCTGCTGGCCATTTTTGTCTTGGGGAAGCGAGACAGGGAAAGGAGTTACCCTAGATGAAATCATTGTGACAGGAGAGAAGACGGCTGTCACTTCCAAGCAGGGATTTACCGCGGCCGAACGTAAAACGACCACCCACG
>JAGVTI010000158.1 GCA_019136935.1 Deltaproteobacteria bacterium | reverse complement strand
ATCTTTTCGAGTTTCGAATCAAAGTAGGCCTGAACGACTTCTTCCTTCCTCTCCAGATTCGAAAGAAGGATTCCCATTTCTTCCTCGACGGCCTCGCCGTCCACAATGGAAATGTCCCGCCACAATGAGAAGGGAATCTCCTTCATGGTTTCCGGGGTAATGACATCCCCCTTCTTCAGAACGGTCCGTCTCTTCGTATCGACGATCTTCGCCGCGGCGACCTTGCCCGTCAAAAGATCCGTGATTTTTTTCTTGACGGTCTCCGTCGCGATCCGGATTTCGTCGTCCCGGTCCTTCTTCAGCTGCTCGATGGCTTCCTCTTCGATGTACTGGGAGCGGTGGTCCTTTTCCGTTCCTTTCCGCGTAAAGATCTTGGCATCGATGACCGTTCCCTCCACGCCGGGAGGCACGCGCAAAGACGTGTCCCGCACATCGCTCGCCTTTTCGCCGAAGATGGCCCGCAGCAGTTTCTCCTCCGCGGAAAGCTGGGTTTCGCCCTTGGGCGTGATTTTCCCGACAAGGATATCTCCGGCTTTCACCGCCGTGCCCATGCGGATAATCCCGTCCTCGTCAAGGTTCCGGAGAACGTCGTCACCGACATTGGGAATATCGCGGGTGATTTCCTCTTTCCCAAGCTTCGTGTCCCGGGCCATGGTTTCGAACTCTTCGATATGGATGGACGTGTAGACATCCTCCTTGACGATCCGTTCGCTGACCAGAATGGAGTCCTCGTAATTATACCCTCCCCAGGACATGAAGGCGACCATGACATTCCGCCCCAGCGCCAGTTCCCCCTTATCGACGGCGGGGCCGTCGGCGATGATATCGCCCTTTTTGACGCGCATTCCGCGGTCCACAATGGGTTTCTGGTTGAAACAGGTATCCTGGTTGGACCTCTGGTACTTGGTCATATTGTAGATATCCACCCCCGTATCCGTCCCGTCCCTTTCCGACTCGTCGCTCCGGATCACAATGCGCAGGGCGTCGACGCTTTCCACCACGCCGGCCCGCTTCGCCACGATCACCGCTCCCGAATCGCGGGCTACGATGGCCTCCATGCCCGTTCCGACCAAAGGCGCCTCGGGTTTGATCAGCGGCACGGCCTGGCGCTGCATGTTCGACCCCATGAGGGCCCGGTTCGCGTCATCATGCTCCAGGAAGGGAATCAAGGTCGCCGCGACACTGACGAGCTGGTTCGGGGATACATCCATCATGTTGACTTCCGCCGGCACACAGGTGAGGAAGTTCCCTCCCCGGCGGACGGAAATAAGATCTCCCACAAACTGGCCGTCCGGTCCGAGGGGACTGTCGGCGGGGGCAATGACCTGGTTCTCCTCTTCAATGGCCGTCAAATAACGAACTTCATCGAGAACACGCCCGTTATCGACAATCCGGTAGGGGGTTTCGATAAATCCGAATTCGTTCACCCGGGCATAACTGCTCAGGGAGACAATCAAGCCGATATTGGGACCTTCAGGCGTCTCGACGGGGCAGATCCGGCCGTAGTGTGTCGGATGCACGTCCCGGACCTCGAAACCGGCACGTTCCCGCGTCAACCCGCCGGGCCCCAGGGCGGACAGCCGCCTCTTGTGCGTGATCTCCGACAGGGGGTTCGTCTGGTCCATGAACTGGGACAGCTGGCTGCTGCCGAAGAATTCGTTGACCACCGCCGAAACGGGCTTGGCATTGACCAGGTCGTGGGGCATCATGGTCTCGATATCCTGCAGGCTCATCTTTTCCTTGACGGCCCGCTCCATTCGGACCATGCCGATCCGGTACTGATTCTCGATCAGTTCCCCCACGGAACGCACACGGCGGTTCCCCAGGTGATCGATGTCGTCGACGCTGCAGTTGGGGGCGCCGCTTTTCAAGTCAAGGAGATATTTCACCGCAGCCAGGACATCTTCATTCCGCAGCACGGTGACATCCGTCGGCACGTCCAGGCGCAGTTTGTAATTCATCTTGGCCCGGCCGACAGCGGACAGATCGTATGTCTCGGGCTGGAAGAACAGGCTGTCGAAAAACTTCTGTGCCGTCTCCGGCGTAGGAGGACTGCTCGGACGAAGCCTCCGGTAGATTTCCATCACCGCGTCTTCCGTCGATTCGATACGATCCATCAAAAGGGTATCCCGGATGGAGGAATTTTCCAGGTCTTCCTCCAAACGGATAAAAGCACACTCCGTAATACCCCGCTCCCGGATTTTCTCCAGGCCGTCCAGGCTCAACGCTTCATTGCACCTGAGCAACACTTCTCCCGTAGCGGGATCGATCACGTCGGACGCGAGAACCATTCCCACGACATCATCGGGAGTGACATTGATGCTTACAATCCCGGCATCCATGATGCGGCGCAGCAGCACCTTGGTGATCCTTCTCCCCTTTTTGGCGATGATTTCACCCGTTTGGGAATCCCGGATATCCTCCGGGGCCTTCTCATCGAGAAGGGTCTCGTCGATTGGAATGGACTGATTACCGTCCTCGAAAAGGACTTTCTGGATACCGTAGAAGTATTTCAGGATAAATTCCGTGGAATTCCCCATGGCCTTCAGGAGAATGGTGACGGGCATTTTTCTCCGCCGGTCGATTCTCACGTAGAGCAGGTCTTTCGAGTCGAATTCCAGATCCAGCCAGGAGCCCCGGATGGGAATGATCCGGGCCGAATAAATCAGTTTTCCGCTCGTGACCGTCTTCCCCTTGTCGTGGTCGTAAAATATACCCGGGGACCGGTGAAGCTGGCTGACAATCACTCTTTCCGTGCCGTTGACAATGAACGTACCCGTATCCGTCATCAAAGGGATCTCGCCGAAAAAGATCTCCTGCTCTTTGACGTCTCGTATCTGTCTTGATTCATTGGGTATTTTTTTCTGTTCCGGTACACGCTCCGTGTCGAACACAACCAGACGGGCAACAATTTTCAGGGGAGCGGCATAGGTCATGCCCTTCTGCAGGCACTCCTTCACATCATAGCGCGGCTCTCCAATTTTGTAGCTGACAAATTCAAGAGAGCATTTCCCGCTGAAGTCCGATATGGGGAAAACACTCTTGAAAGCCCCTTGCAGGCCTATGCTGGACCGGGCCGCCGGATCCACATCCCATTGAAGAAATTTCTCATATGATTTGGTTTGAAGATCAAGAAGATTCGGAGCATCCAATATCTTCCTTATACGCCCTAAATTTTTTCTGAATTCTGCCATTAGCTTCCTATAGATTTAACCTTAAATTTCTCTGTTCAGGCCTTAAATCAGTCCATCCAGAGTGCCCAAGAAAGATAAGCGAAGCAACCCCTCCGGCGAAAATGCCTTGGGTTGCCTCGCCACTCTGTTGTCTGACATGACCACATCAACACGCTGTGCTGGAACCTTAACGTCGGAAACGCTTTTTGATACGAATTGAGATCCCTTGTCACTCAAACCGGTTTTTGCCTTATCTGATCATCTTCTTCAGTTTTAAGAAGTGAATCCGATGGATTTCGATCCCTGCAGACACTTACTTGATCTCCACGGTACCACCCACTTCTTCGATCTTCTTCTTGATATCTTCGGCCTCGGCCTTCTGTGCGGCTTCCTTGATCGGCTTCGGAACACCCTCCACCAAATCTTTCGCCTCTTTCAGACCCAACCCGGTAATCGCCCTGATAACCTTGATGACCTGAATCTTCTCGTTTCCAAATCCCGTCAGGATCACGTCGAATTCCGTTTTTTCCTCCGCCGGACCGGCCGCTGCAGCCGGGGCACCAGCTGCCGCAACGGCAACGGGCGCTGCCGCCGACACGCCGAATTTCTCTTCCAATTCCTTAACGAGTTCTGAAAGCTCAAGAACCGTCATTCCTTCAATGAACTTTACGACATCTTCCTTGGTAATCTGATCTGCCATTTTTATCATCCTTCCTGCTGAATTTAGTTATCGTTTTCTTTTTTAACCCGGTATGCCTCAAGGACCTGAACCAGGCCTCTCGGCACGGCGCTGAGAACATTCACCAAAGACGTCTGTGCGCCGACCAAAACGGAAAGCAGTTTCCCCAAGAGAACCTCCCGGCTCGGCAATTCCGCCAGGGCGTTAATCTGCTCGACACTGAGCATTTTCCCTTCGAGTACTCCGGCGACAATCTCCAACTGGGCGTTTTTCTTGGCGAATTCGACCAATACCTTGGCCGGTTCCACCACGTCGCCGCTGTTGAGGGCAATAGCCAACGGCCCTTTCAGGTAAGATCCCAGGACAGCCATATCGGTGTCCTTGGAAGCGATCTCCAAAAGGGTATTCTTGACAACCCTCAATTCGGTATCGGATTTTCTCAGGGCATTTCTCAGGGATGTGATCTTCTCAACGTTCAGACCACTGTAATTCGTAAGGACTGCAAGCTTCACCCCTGCCAACTTATCGTGAAGCTCCGCGATAACCTTTTCCTTTGTTCTCCGATCCAATATCCAACCTCCTTCCTCTGTTTGAATGGCCCTTTGCTTTCACCCTCATCCGGGCGGAAGCGCGATATGAAAGTCAGAGAACAAAACCATACAGAAAGGACATACTGCTGCAACAACAACTGACCGAACTTGACGTCTCGGCAGGCCGGCCGCAACCATTTAAACCTTCCTGTGCCTGCTGTCTCAGACTCTTATTACGATAAAAAGAACGAATATTGACGATAATATTAGATATTTCGAACATCGAGGGGATCCACCTTGATCCCGGGTCCCATGGTCGTCGAAATGGCGATGCTCCGCATGTAAACTCCTTTGCTGGAAGCAGGCTTCAGTTTGATGACGGTTTCCAGCAGGGCGGCGATATTCTCTCTGAGCTTTTCCGCACCGAAGGATACCTTTCCGACCGGGCTGTGGACGATACCGGCCTTCTCGACCCGGAACTCCACCTTTCCCGCCTTGAGCTCCTGAACC
>JAGVTI010000004.1 GCA_019136935.1 Deltaproteobacteria bacterium | reverse complement strand
ACGATCTCGTCCGCCACCATCTCGTTGATGGCGCAGCCGATGGGATCTTCTCCCAGGATGAACAGCCCTCTGCGGGCCGCTGTTTCATCGACAAAACCCATTTCCAGAAGGCCCTGGGCATTCGCCGTCAACGGGAGGGGCAGGACCGGGCATTTCTTCAGCAGCGCCAGGTTGGCCGCCCACTGGGCCGCGGCGGCACCCGCCTTTCCGGAAACGACGATGACCGGATTCGCCGCCTTGTTCAGGGCCGCCAGCATCCTGTCATCCGCATCGCAGGCTTCCACCTTGAGGCCCTTGAACAGGGCTTTCACCTCCGCCGTCTTGACCGATTTGGACACCGTCTTACAGACACCGGCCAGGGCCGCGGCAACGGAATCGCTCACATCAAACTCATCGAAGACAAAATCCAGTTTCTTCGGGTTTTCCACGCCGATGCCGAACAGCGTCGCACCCTTGGCCTTGGCGCCTCTCATTCTGACCCCCAAAACGGTCATCATGTCGTCGTCATCGAACCCGACGGCCAGGACCATATCGGCGTTATCGACCGTGTCATAGCTCCATGGCGATCCGGCCGTTCCGAAGGTATCCGCAATCACCTTCCCGACCTTCAGGGAGTCGGAGGAGAAAGAGGTCTTCAGGGCACCGTTCATATTCTTGTCCACAAAGGTGTCCACCTGGGCCAGCTCCTCCAGGGTCAGGCGGCCTCCCGCGTAAACGCCCCAATCCTTTCCGGGAATCCGGCTGACACCGGCCTCCAGGATTTTATGGGCCTCCGCCCAGGAAATGGATTTCAGAACATCCTTTTCCCGTTTCATGGGTTCCGTGATCCGGGGCAGGTTATTGATGTAACGGGTACCGTAGCGGCCGTACTTGCACAGCAGGCCCCGATTCGGATCGCCGTCCTGGGCCCTGACGGAAACCAGGCGGCCGTCGACCGTCCCCAGATGGAGATGACAGCCGAAACCTTCAAAGGTACAGACACCGGGCATCTCCACCACGTCTTCCGGAACCGTCTTGGTACCGGGGAACTTTTCGTCGAGAGAACCCGTCGGGCAGGTCTGGACGCAGGTGCCGCAGGATTCGCAGTCCGTTTCCTGCAAAGCGCTGCCGAAGGAAGGCTGAACCGTTGTGACATACCCCCTGTCCACGAATCCCCAGGCCCCGACATGACGAAGCTCATCGCAGGCCCGCACGCAGGCGCCGCAGAGAATGCATTTATTCTGATCCTTGATGATGAAGGGATGCCTCACATCCGGCTCGTAATGCAGTTCCCCCTCGGTCTTCAGCGCTGCGGGATCCGCTCCCACCGCCGCACCGATCTGGCGGAGTTCGCAATCGAACTGGGAGAAGCATCCGCACTCCAGGCATCTTCCGGCTTCCCGGCGGAGTTCCCGTTCGGGGAAGCCCGTCTCGCACTCGATAAAGCTCCGGATCCGTTCTTTCGGGTCCAGCATGGGCATTTCCGCACGCGCTTCACTGGTGAAACGATCCTTCCATTCCTGCTCGAAGGGTTTCAGGGCCTTCAGGGATTTACCCCGCTGAACCGAGTAAACGCCGGGGATGGGGGTCAGTTCCTGCCCCCTCAAGTACCGGTCTATCTGGGTTGCCGCATTGCGCCCGTCGGCAATACACTCGACGACCGTGCAGGGTCCCCTCATGGCATCGCCGCCGGCGAACACTTCGGGAACATCCGTCTGGAACGTATCCTCGTTGACCACGAAGGTCGCCCACCGGGTGGTCTGAACCTTGCTGTCGGCACCGATACAGGAGACATCCGGCTCCTGGCCGATGGCCATGATGATCGTATCCGCCTTGATCATGAATTCCGAACCCTTGACCTCGACGGGGCGACGACGTCCCGAAGCATCGGGTTCACCCAGCTCCATGCGGATGGATTCGATCGAATCCATCCTGTTTTTACCATGGATCTTGATGGGATTGGTCAGAAAGTGGAAATGCACTCCTTCCTCTTCCGCGTCATGAATTTCAATGGGATCGGCGGGCATTTCCGCACGGCTCCGCCGGTAAACGATGTAGCAGTTCTTCGCCCCCAGACGCAGAGACGTCCGGACCGCGTCGATGGCCGTATTGCCGCCGCCGACGACGACGACGGTCTCGCCCAGATCGAATTTCTTGCCAAGTTTCACCTCCCGCAGAAAATCGATGCCCTGGTAAACCCCTTCCAGTTCCTCGCCGGGAATCCCCATGGACTTGCTGACGTGGGCGCCGATGGCCAGGAAAACGGCGTCGAAGGACCGGCGCAGGCCGTCAAGGGTAAACTCCTTTCCCAGCGCGGTATCGCAAAGAATTTCCACGCCGAGCGATTTGATCTCCTCGATCTCGGCATCGAGCACATCCTGGGGCAGACGGTAATCCGGGATACCGTACCGGGTCATGCCGCCGGCCTTCGGCAGCTTCTCGAGAACGGTGCACTTATGCCCCTTCTGGGCCAGGTAATAGGCGCAGGAAAGGCCCGCCGGCCCGCCGCCGACGATGGCGACCGTCTTCCCGGAGGGAGGCGCCACCGGCGGAATGAAACGGGTTCCCTTCTCGAAATTCTTATCCGAAATGAACCGCTTGATGAACTTGATGGAAACGGTTTCCTCCACGAGATTGCGCCGGCACTCCTTCTGGCAGGGTGCGGGGCAGACGCGTCCCAGAACACCCGGGAAAGGCACTTTCTGCTTGATGAGCTTTTCCGCGTCGGCGTATTCGCCGTTGGCCGCCAGGCCCACGTAACCCTGGATATCGATGCCCGCAGGGCAGGTCAGGTTGCAGGGGGCCACGCAATCGGCGAAATGGTTGGAAAAGAGCAGTTCCATATCGATCTTCCGGAGATTTCGGATCTGTTCCGTCTCCGTATTCACCACGATCCCGTCGAAGATGGGGGCGGCGCAGGCCACCACGGGATATCTCGCCTTATCCTGTTCCACAAGACAGAGACGACAGCTTCCGAAAGGATCGATCTGCGAACGGTCACAGAGGACGGGAATGCCGATACCGTTGCGCTTGGCTACCTCGCGTATCGTTTCGCCCTGCTTGCCTTCGTATACTTTACCGTTTATCGTAACTTTGATAGCCATAATTCCTCCTATTCGACTGTAATCGCGTCGAATTTGCATGCATCCTTACAGAATCCGCAACGGGTACAAATTTCGTCGTTGATGTGGTGAACCTTCTTGCGTTCACCGGTTGCGGCGCCGACAGGACACGTTTTCGAACAGAGCGTACAGCCCGTACATTTATCTTCCACGACCCGGTAGGTAATCAACGCCTTGCATTTCTTGGCAGGGCATTTACGATCACGGATATGGGCCTCATATTCATCGCGGAAATAACGCAGGGTGGTCAGAACCGGGTTGGGCGCCGTCTGACCCAAACCGCAGAGCGAACCCTTGATAATGGAATCGCAGAGTTTCTGGAGCATGGGAATGTCTTCTTCTTTTCCCTCTCCGGCGGTGATCCGTTCGAGAATTTCAAGCATTCTCTTGGTCCCGACCCGGCAGAAGGTACATTTCCCGCAGGATTCGTCCACGGTAAAAGCGAGGAAATAACGGGCGATGTCGACCATGCAGGTTTCGTGATCCATGAAAACCATGCCGCCCGAACCGACGATGGCGCCGGTGGCGGTGATTTTTTCATAGTCGATGGGGGTGTCATGAAGGTGGGCGGGAATACATCCTCCCGAAGGGCCGCCCATCTGGACGGCCTTGCATTTTCCGTCGTTGGCGATGCCGCCGCCGATCTCGTTGACGATCTCGTTGATCGTGATTCCCATGGGGACCTCGATCATACCGCCGCGCTTGATTTTTCCGGCCAAGGCGAAAACCTTGGTTCCCTTGGACAGGTCCGTTCCGTATTTCGAAAAAGCCGCTCCGCCTTCCCGCAGGATGTAGGGAATATTGGCGTAGGTTTCGACGTTGTTGTTGTTGGTGGGTTTCGCCCAGATGCCGTGTGTCGCCGGGAAGGGCGGACGGGTGCGGGGCATGCCGCGTTTGCCTTCGATGGAGGCGATCAGGGCCGTTTCTTCACCGCAGACAAAGGCCCCGGCCCCTTCAATGACATGAAGGGTAAAACTGAAGTCGGTTCCCAGGATATTCTTCCCCGAGAATCCCCTCTCTTCGGCCTGTTTGATGGCCAGGCGCAATCTCTTCACCGCCAGGGGGTATTCCGCCCGGACATAGAAGAAACCGGTCTGCGCACCGACCGTGTAAGCACCGATGGTCATCCCTTCGATCACGCCGTGGGGATCGCCTTCGAGGGTGGAACGATCCATGAACGCCCCCGGATCGCCTTCGTCACCGTTGCAGATCATGTATTTTTCATCTCCCGGGGCATCCTTGGCAAACTGCCATTTCATACCGCAGGAAAAACCCGCACCGCCACGGCCGCGAAGACCCGAAGCGCGGACCTGGTCGATCACCTGCTGGCGATCCATGGTCTTCACGACCTTTTCCAGGGCCTTGTAACCGTCGGCAGCCAGATAATCGTCGATGCTTTCCGGATCGATGACACCGATGTTCTTGGTGGCCAGCTTGACCTGCTTGTCCTGGTAGGAACTCTGCTCGGTGGGGTGATCCGGGTGGAGAACGATCCAGTCCTCGATATGTTCACCCTTTTCCAGGGCTTCGACGAACTTCTCCACCTTGTCCGACGTCAGCCAGCCGTAGGTGTAAATCTTTCCGTCTTCGATCACATCGATAACCGGTTCCAGGTAACACATGCCGTTGCAGCCTGTCCTTTTGATTTCGAAATTCGCGTTACCGTCCAGCAGGGCATGCAGCTTATTGAGCGTTTCTTCGGCCCCTGCGGCAATTCCGCAGGAATTGTATCCAACACGGAGGATTTTCATTGTTCTGCCTCCTTCTTCTTGTACTCTTTAACGACTTTGCGCACTTTATCCGTGGAG
>JAGVTI010000291.1 GCA_019136935.1 Deltaproteobacteria bacterium | reverse complement strand
AAATCGATATTTGCCCTGATAATGTCGGCCTCATTCCGGACCAAGAGGGTCATGACCAGTGCGGGCAAATTCTTCGGTGGCCTCGGCCGTTTAATGCGGCAGGCGACGGGTCCCAATACGTCAACCAAAATCTTGCGAATCTTTTTCCCCCCGTTCATGTTTTTGCCGATCCTTTCCTCACGTACGCGGATTTTTTATATAGACATGTGTTTCGTTAAGACGGATTCGTCTCGTGCTGAAACAAAGAGTTCTCCTGTTTTCTTCTGCGGCTGATAAAAGGATTATGGTGTGATTGTACGGCTGAACACTGATCAGCCGGTGGATGATATACATGAATTGCCGGATTCCCCCGAATCATTCTCGATGAAATGCCTTATGCCAATTATCTATTAAAAAATCAATCAGTATTTACGCAAAACAGATTCGGATCATCTGGCGCCGGCCCTTTTTAAGGAAACCAGGAAAATCCAACCAGACTGTCATGCCGGAGCAGGAGGCTGTGTCATAATTGCAGAAATGGTCATTTCGAGCGAATACGAGAAATCTTAATGGGTTGAAATAACTTAACTTAAAGATTTCCCCCTGTGGTCGAAATGACAAAAACACCCGTTGCGACACAGCCTCCTGCTCCCGCATCCATAATTGAATGAAAATACCGGATTCCCGGTCGCGCTGCGCTTGCCCGGAATGACAGAGGGGAAGTCATGCCTTGACGGGGCCTGGGAAACTGCGTATGTTGCGGGAAAATTTGAATGGTTGCCTGTGTGCAGATCAATGAAAAAATTCCTCATCGTTACGATGCTCTGTTTTTTTCTAACCGGACCCGCCGCGGCCGGGACGCCCCAGCGGATCGTAAAGGGTGATCGCCGTCAGCACCTATTGCAATTATCCTCCGGAGGTCAGGGTAAAGCCGAAAATCGGCGGCATGTCCAATCCGTCGCTGGAGGCCATCGTCGCCCTGAAACCGGACAGGGTCGTTCTGACGGAAGACGGCAATCCCCGGGAAATCGCCGAACGGCTTGTACAGCTGAAAATTCCCATTTACGTTTTCCGGGCGAAACGGCTTGCGGATCTCCCCCGGGAGATCCGGGCGCTGGGAATCGCCTTCGGAGCAAAGGACAGGGCCGAACGGCGCGCCGGGAAGATGGAACGGCAGATCGCCTCGTATGCGGAGAAAGCCGGATATGCATCTGCTCCTGCCCGGAAGAAGGTCCTGTTTGTTATGCAACCGGAGCCTTTGATCGTCGCGGGCCCCGGCACGGCCATCGACGACGTCCTGAACCTGCTCGGTGTGCAGAATATCGCCGCCGACGCCCCGACCCCCTATCCGCGCTTCTCCTTGGAAGAGGTGATCCGCCGTGCCCCCGACATCATTTTCATGGTCAGAACCCATGACGGCAGGGGAAACAGGACCGGCCGACTCCTCAGCAAATTGAAGACGCTGGAGGCGGTCCGCCAAGGCCGGCTGTTCCATATCGGCGACCCCCTCCTGCGCATGGGCCCGCGGATCACCGAAGGAATCGCCGAACTCGCCGGGCATTTGCAAGAGAAGTAAGCCGCCCCGATCATCCGATCGGAAAACAGCGGTCTGATCACCGTCACCGCCATCCGATTATTTCCGCCTTGACAAATGCGTCCCTGTTTTCTAGTGTGCGATCCAGGTGGAAACAATCCGATTGTTGCCCCGAGCTCTTGGCTGCATTCAAGGGCGGAGTCCGCGAAGAATCGGATCTTGCAAAAGATTCTTCGTCGCTTGCGCTCCTCGGAATGCCCCGTTGACAATACTCGTCCTTCGGAATGGCCGGCGGATGACCGGTGCTCTTCGGGATGACAAAGAGGAATTTTTCCCGATTTCATAGAAGTTTTTTAGGGCAATTTTTTTAGATATCCAGCGCAGACGGATTTTGGGAAGAGGGGTGTAAAACCCCCGCTGCCCCGCAGCCGTGACGGGAACGAAAGCCCGAAATGCCACTGTCATGATTCGGTCGTGATGGGAAGGCGGGCGAGTAGGCTGCCCGAAGCCGGAATACCGGTCCGTCGAAGATCCTCGAGGGGGGAAAGGGACATGTCCATATCATCCCGGCGACCTTTGCTTAGGTTGCCGTCGGTTCCCGTTCAGGTGAATCCTCACAATTCACGGCCCCTTGCGACCGCCGGCCGGATCATCCTGGTTTGCGCCTGCCTTGCCGCCGTTTTCGCCCTGCTCTGCCTGGTTTCCATTTCGGCCGGCGCCGGCGAAATTCGCTTCATGAACCTGCTCGCGCATCTTTTTTCCATGTCCCTCGGCACAGAAACAACCCTCGATCCGGCGGAGGAAACCATCCTGTTTTCCATCCGTCTTCCTCGCATCCTTCTCGCCGCATCCGTCGGCGCATCCCTTTCCCTTTCCGGGGTCGTCTTCCAGGCCATTCTGAGGAACCCGCTCGCCGATCCCTATATCCTGGGCATTTCCGGCGGCGCCGCCCTGGGCGCCGTCATCGGCATCCTCATCGGCGCCGGTTTCGTTCCCCTGGGCATACCGGGACTGGCGTTCCTGGGAGCACTGGTTGCGATCCTTCTCATCTTCGGCGTATCGGAATCGAAAAGCGGCCATTCCGGCAATACCCTGCTTCTGACCGGCGTCATCATCAACGCCTTCTTTTCCGCCCTGATCATGTTCGCCGTTTCCCTAAGCAGCAGCGACCGACTGCACAGCGTCCTGTTCTGGCTGATGGGCGACCTGAGCATGGCCGAAGGAAACGAGGCGACCCTGGTGGGCATGGCCATGCTCCTTGGATTCCTCATCCTCTTTTCTCTTGCCAGGCCCCTGAATCTCCTGATTCTGGGCGAGGAAACGGCCATGCAGCTGGGGGTGGATGCAAAACGGGCAAAAAAAATCCTGCTGGCGACGGCCTCCCTGATCACGGCGGCGGCCGTCTCCGTAAGCGGCACCATCGGTTTCATCGGCCTGGTCATCCCCCATCTGCTGCGCCTGCTGCTGGGAGCCGATCACAGGCTGCTCCTGCCGGCGTCCGCCCTTTTCGGGGCCTCCTTCCTGGTCCTGGCGGACACCATCGCCCGAACCCTTATGGCGCCGGTCGAGCTGCCCGTGGGCGTCGTCACCGCCCTCTGCGGCGCCCCCTATTTCCTCTACCTGCTGCACCGGAGGGCTTTCTGAAGATGGACATCCTGCAAGTCGATCAAATCTCCTTTTCCTACAACGGGCTCACGGTCCTTTCGGATGTCCGGTTCGGCGTGGAAAAGGGCGATTTCCTGGGACTGATCGGCCCCAACGGATCCGGCAAGACCACGCTCCTGAAACTGATCGACGGCCTTCTCCAGCCGGATCGGGGATCGATCCGCCTCAATGGCACGCCGATCCGGAAAATGAAGCGCAACGACCTCGCGAAAATCATCGCCGTGGTCCCCCAGGCCGCGCCTTCGATTTTTCCCTTCACGGTTCGTGAAGTCGTGCTCATGGGCCGGACGCCGCACCTGGGCAGATGGCGCTTCGAAGGGGCGGCGGACTTGGCGGCAATGGAAGGAGCCATGAAAAAGACGGACATCCTGGACCTCGCGGACCGCCGGATGAACCGCTTGAGCGGCGGCGAGTTCCACCGGGTGCTGATCGCCCGCGCCCTGGCCCAGGAACCGCACATCCTGCTTCTGGACGAACCGACCGCTTACCTGGACATCCGTCATCAGGCCGATTTCTTCAACCTGCTGCAATCCCTGAACGGCGAACAGGGCCTGACGGTGATTGCCGTCACGCATGACATCAACCTCGCCTCGCTTTACTGCAACCGGATCGCCCTGCTCAAGGAAGGGCAAATCGAGGCCATCGGCCATCCCGGCCTTGTCGTGACGGAAGAGATAATCCAGGCCGTCTATGGCACGCCCGTGATGATCGATTGTCACCCGGAAACAGGGCGTCCCCGGGTGACGCCAAAAAGAAAGGAGCCGTCGGATAACGGAAACCGGTAGAAGCCGGTGCTGCCCCGCAACTGTGAGCGGAACGAAAACCGGATACGGCCACTGATTTTCGAGAACGGAAATCGGGAAGGACCGGGGAGTAGGAAACAGCCGCAAGCCAGGAGACGCGTCCGACGGAAAAATAACCGCATTCCCGAGGGGGAAGAAGGAGAGAGAAAAATGAAGAAGCGTTTTTTATGGTTTTTGGCAATGGCCCTGGTGTTCTTGGTTCCGCAAACCGGCATGGTCCCGGCCGCATTCGGTGAGGAGGTTCCTCAGATGGAAGAGGTGGTCGTCACGGCAACGAAAATCCCCGAAAAAAGGCGAGACATCCCCAATGCGGTCGTAATCCTGAACGAAACGGATATCCGCAACTCGGGGGCGAAATCCATCGGGGAACTCCTGGCCAACGAACCGGGCGTCGACTGGCTGAGTTACGGCAACTATGGCGGTGCCGCCCAGGAAATTCACATCAGGGGGATGCGCGGCAACGGCACCCAGGTCCTCGTCAACGGCGTCAACGTCAACTCGCCGTCATTGGGACTGGCGGACGTGGGGAAAATTCCCCTCAACAGCATCGAACGGATCGAGGTGATCAAGGGATCCGGGTCGCTCCTGTACGGATCGGGCGCCATGGGAGGCGTCGTCAACATCATTACGAAACGGCCGGACCGGGACAAAATGGACCTGAAGGTCGGGGCAGGATACGGATCGCAGGATACCTACCGCCTGTGGGCCGAACAGGGCATGTTTGCCGGCGGTGACGTCGGTTACTACCTGACGGCGAATCGCACGGAAACGGGCGGTTTCCGTGCAAACAGCGATCTCCGTCAGAACGACGTATCCCTGAAACTGGTCCTGGACAAGGGAGATCATTTCGATATCAGTCTTTACGGCGATTACCTGGACCGGACCTACGGCATGCCGGGCGTCAAGTCCCCCCGGGGTACGGCGGATTATTACCTGAACGGCAGGAAGTTTTACAACCATGACGCGGCAAGTCTCCTGGATTACAGCGAGGACAAGGACGGCCACGTTGTTCTGGAAATCAAGGGGAAGCCCCGGCCATGGATCGGATACAACGCCAAGGGGTATTACACCCGCATGGAAAATCACAATTATAATCGTTACGCCTTCGACGGCTCGGGAAACGAAAACTGGGTGACAAACGAGGTCACCGGGGCGGACGGGCACGTGGACCTGCATCCCTTCGCAGGCGCCACAATTCTTCTGGGAGGTGAGTACAAGGACTTCGACTGGAAAAACGAAGTCCGTCCCCTGGACAGTGCCGGCGCTCAAACGGGGAAAACGACCAGCCGCGCGCACCTGTTCACGCGGGGTTTTCTTGCGGAGGCACAGTACCGGCCGTCGATCTACTGGAAGGTGTTCGCCGGCATAAGGCATGAGGAACATTCCGCGTTTGGTTCGGAGAAATTACCCCTTTTCGGCCTGATCGTCAATCCTCATCCGACAACCACTTTGAAGGTCAACCACGGCAAGCACTTCCTGGCCCCCACTCCCAACGACCTTTACTGGCCGGAGGACTTCTACACGAAGGGAAACCCGGACCTGAAACCGGAAACCGGCTGGCATACGGACGTCACACTGGAACAAGTCTTCCCGGGAAAGAAGATCTTCGCGTCTCTGTCGTATTTCCACTGGGACGTGGACGACAAGATCCAGTGGGAACCCGATTCAAAGGGCGTCTTCAGCCCCCTCAACCTGGCCGGTTACAAGGCCCAGGGGATCGAGGCCGGAATCAGAATCGGCCCTTTTTACGACCTGACCCTGGGTTTGAGTTATACCTACCTGGATGCGGAAGAGGAG
>JAGVTI010000250.1 GCA_019136935.1 Deltaproteobacteria bacterium | reverse complement strand
AACGATCAGGTCGCAGTTGATGCCATTGCTGATGAACGTCTTCTGCCCGTTGATGACAAATTCGTCGCCCTGCTCCACCGCCGTGGTCCGGATCGCCGCCAGGTCGCTGCCGGTATTGGGTTCCGACATGCCGATGGCAGTGATGATCTCGCCCGAAACGCAGCGGGGAAGATATTTGCGCTTCTGTTCTTCCGTGGCGTAATCGAGGATGTACGGCGTTACGACGTCGCTGTGGAGACGGACGCCCATGCCCGAGAAATTGCAGTACGCCAGCTCTTCGATAATGATCACCGCATGGAGGAAATCGGCGCCGGGACCGCCGTAGCACTCGGGTATGCCGGAGCAGAGAAACCCCTCTTTCCCCATCTTTCTCCAGACGTCGCGGGGAACGATGCCCTCCTCTTCCCATGCCTCGATATGAGGGATGATTTCCTTCTCCAGGAATTTCCGGAAGCTCTGACGAAATATCCGGTGACCTTCGGTGTAGGGAATGAGATCCATTTTACCGTTCCTCCGTTCTGAATTGTTTCTGGAGTTCCTTCTTCAGAATCTTGCCGGCGGCGTTTCGGGGAAAATCGTCCACGAAAAAGACCCGCTTCGGAATTTTGAAATGGGCGATCTGCCCCTGGAGGGCGTTGATCAGTTCCTCCTCCGTTATCGACTGGCCGTCCTGGAGCGTGACAAAGGCCGCGACGACCTCCCCCCGTTTTGCCGGGTCCGGCATGGCCACGGCGGCCGCTTCCTTTACCTGGGGCAGGGACTGGATGGCCCGCTCCACCTCCGCCGGGTAGATGTTTTCCCCGGAACTGATGATCATTTCCTGTTTCCGGCCAATAATGTAGACGAAACCGTCCTCGTCGCGCCGTCCCATGTCGCTTGTGTGGAACCAGCCGCCGGCCATGGCTTCCGCCGTTTCGGCGGGCTTGTTCCAGTAGCCCAGAAATACATTGGGACCACGGACCAGGATTTCGCCCGGCTCGCCGGGGGCGACGTCCCGGCCGTCATTGTCCACGATGCGCAGTTCGATATGGAAGACTTCCTTTCCTACGGAACCCGCCTTCGTGATGGAATCTTCCAGGTCGAGCGAGGTCAGGCGCAGCGTTTCCGTCATGGCGTAACCCTGGACGAATCCGACCCCCTTTTCCTCCTGGTACTTGCGGATCACATCGACGGGGATGGGTGCACCGCCGGAGATGAAGTAGTGCACATGCGAGAAATCCGCCCTGGCCCACTCCTCCGATTTGGCCATGAGCTGGAACATGACCGGCACGGCGAACATGTAGTTGATCTTTTCTCGTACTATGAGCTTGAGGATTTCCGAGGCGTTAAAGAAACTCTTCAGGATCAGGCACCCGCCGGCGTAGATGACCGGCGTCGCCGAGGCGGCCAGGGCGCCGACGTGAAAAAGGGGAGCCACGACCAGCGACTTGAAGGTCTTGTCCATGCCGTAACCTATCAGGGAATGAATCGCCCCGAACAGGATGTTCCCGTGGGACAGCACGGCGCCCTTGGGATCGCCCGTGGTGCCGGACGTGTATATGATGAACAGGGGATCGTTCAGGGTGACTTCCGTGGCCGGTATCGGTTCGTCTTCCGAAAAAGGCGCGATAAAATCCGACAGCGCAGGATCTTCCGGCAAATTGCCGCCGCCGTGCCGGAAATATTGGGACAGGGACAGTCCGGCCGCCTTGACGGCCTTCACCTTATCGGCGAAATCCGGGGAGTAGACGAGCACCTTGGGGGAACTGTTCCCAATGATATAGATCAGCTCCGGGGGAGCCAGGCGAAAGTTCAGGGGGACCATGATCACGCCGGTCTTGGCGCAGGCGAAAAAGATCTCCAGGAACTCGCTGGAATTGGTTATGAGCGCCGCCACCCGGTCGCCCCTGGCCAGGCCCATTTTGCCCAGGGCATGGGCCATCCGGTTGACACGCCGGTTGAATTGGCGGTTGTCGAACTCCCGGCCGTCCTCTTCTCTCAGAAAAAGCCGTTCGGGGTAGAGACACGCCCGTTTTGAAATCCACTCACCGATATTCACTGCCATCCTCCTGCAATTGCGATACGATTTTTATTGTCATTCCAGGCATTCAAATTTGTCACCCCGGGTTTGGAGGCTGTGTTGCAATGTCATTCTGAGGCGCCAGCCGAAGAATCTTGCTCTCTCAACACACGGAATTAATTAGATTCTTCACTTCGTTCAGAATGACCACGAGCGTAAATCAGGCAACATGGAACAGCCTCCTGACCCGGGGGCCGCCTCCACGGCCTTCCTCTTCTTCCCACATCTATTCAACCCGGCTCATGATGATCGAAACATTCGTGCCCCCATGGGAGACGGCATTCAAAAGCCCGTGACGGATATTCATGTTCTTCGCTTCTCCGCTCGTGAAAGAAAGAGGAACGATCGGATGGACAAGCCCCGGCGTCGGCGGGACCTTGCCTTCCCTGATGGACAGGGCCAGGGCGGCCGCCCGCATGCCGCCGGAGGAGAAACTTTCTCCCAGGGCGCCCTTGACCGACGAAATCACGGTCCCGGCCGGGTTCGCGCCAAAAAGGCTGCAGCAGGCTTCCGCTTCGATCCTGTCGGGATTTTCTCCGCCGTTTCCGGCCGCCTGGATCGTATCGATATCGTCCGGTGCCAGCTCCGCCGATTTCAACGCCCTGCTGACGGCAAGCATGGTCCCTTTCGCATCACGGGGCCAGTCGGTCGGGTTTGCCGGGGAAGAACTCATTCCCCATCCCCTGATTTCGCAATAGGGGACCGCTCCCCTTTTGACGGCATGCTCCAGGCTTTCCAGGCAGACGATCCCGCAGCCTTCCCCGCCGACCGGACCGTTACGGTGCACGTCGAAGGGGTGGGCCCCTTCCACCCGGCCATCAACAGGGGAAACCGCCCTGAACCGGACCAGGGTTTCAAAAAAGAATTCCGAGAGGATTTCGGCCCCTCCTGCCAGGACGACATCCGCCGTACCCCTCAGAAGTTCCATGGCCGCATAAACGAGGGCGGCTTCTCCCGATGTGGACTGATGATTGACCGTCGTATTGATGCCCCGGAAACCCAGTTCGATGGAGGCGTGACCGGCCGGTGCATTCAAGACGGAATTGGGAACCAGGCTCGGGTTGATCTTGGCCGGTCCCCGGGTGAACAGGATACGGGTACACTGGATCTTGAGATCCGTCGGCCCGAAGGCGGTGCCCAATATGATGCCGATCCGGTCCCGGTTTCCGGAATCGACGACAATTTGCGCATCCTCCAGGGCCAGGCGCGCCGATGCCACGGCGAGCTGCGACAGCCGGTCCATCCGGCGGAAATTTTTGGTGGAAATGAAATCCTGGGGAGAAAAATCCCTCACTTCCGCCCCCAGGTGGCTTGGAAGACGGGACGTGTCGAATGATTCAATTTCCCGGATGCTCGAATTGCCCTGGAACAGGTTTTCTGAAAAGCGCTCCTTTCCAATGCCGAGAGGCGTCACCATTCCCACTCCGGTGACGACAATCCGTTTATCTGCATCCATTTCACTCATGGTGGATACCTCTTTCCGAGTACCGTCCCAGGATGACCGACGTGTTGTTTCCGCCGAAGGCGAACGCATTGGACAGGATGACGTTCAACTCAGCCGGACGCGCTCCCGTGGCGACATAATCGAGGTCGCATTCCGGATCCGGTGTGTCGTGGTGGATCGTCGGCGGGATGAACCCCTCCCGGATGGCAATCATGGAGACGATGGCCGCCAGGGCGCCGGAGGCTCCCAGGGTATGACCCGTCATGGCCTTGGTCGAACTGACCGGAATCCGCCGGGCATCCGTTCCGAAGACCTCTTTGATGGCTTTCGTTTCCATGGCGTCGTTGGACGGGGTTGCGGTGCCGTGAGCGTGGATGTAATCGACGGTAGAAGGAGAAATTCCGGCGTCCGACAGCGCCGCCCGGATGGAACGCACGGCGCCCGACGCCTCCGGGTCCGGGGCCGTCATGTGATGGGCGTCGCAGGTGACCCCGTATCCCAGCACCTCCCCGTATATCCGGGCCCCCCGTTGCCTGGCGTGAGTGAGCGACTCCAGAACGAGCATCGCCGCCGCCTCTCCCAGGGAAAGTCCCTGCCGTTTTCGGTCGAAGGGCTTGCAGAATTCGGGATCGACGGCCTGGAGGGCGTTGAAGGTGGCGTAGGTGGTCTGGCTCAGGGGTTCGACGCCGCCGGCGAGCATGACCGTGGCGGCCCCGCCTGCGATCAGGTCCCGGGCAAAACCGATGGCGGTCGCCCCTGAAGAGCAGGCGGTCATGAAGGTCGTCTTCGGTCCCATGAGACCCAGGGCGGTGGTGATGCGATCCGCGGAAGAGGCCGGGCAGAGGTTTGCCAGCGTGGAGAAATGAACGCGCCGACCTTCGCTCTGAAGGTAGTCTCGGTAGGCGTATTCTCCTTCGAGCTTTCCCCCGGAGCCGACACCGAGAATAATCCCCGTGTCTTCGCAAATGGATTCGGGTACAGGAAAAAGACCTGCGTCCGCCAGGGCCTCGATGGTCGCCGCTACGGCCATGATGTCGGCCCGCGACATGCGCTTCCGGGAAAACGGAGGCGGGACCATTTCCTGGGGATCGAGATTTTTTACCTCGGCCCCGTTATGGGTCCGGTACGGCGACGTATCGAACAGGGTCAGCGGCCCGATGCCGCATCTCCCCTCCCTGAGGGCGCGGCTGAAATCCCCCGTGTTCCGCGCCAGCGCGTTGACCGTTCCCAACCCCGTTATGACAACCCTTTCCCGATGCATCCCAAACCTTCACTGCCGATTTCCGTCGTTTTGCGGTTCACGATTCGGAATCAAAAAATATGATGAGCCCGTAAAAAGTCAAAAATTCCCTCCTCCTTGAGAGACTGTGTCGTAATACCCGGTTGACGTTTGAGGTCATTCTGAACGAAGTGAAGAATCTAATCATAACAGGATGTTAAAAAACGAGATTCTTCGCC
>JAGVTI010000040.1 GCA_019136935.1 Deltaproteobacteria bacterium | reverse complement strand
TACCCGAACAATCCCACCGGAGCCTGTGCGACCCTGCCTTTTCTGAACGACCTGGTCGCCTTTGCAAGGCAGTTCGACATTGCCGTCTGCTACGACAACCCGTACAGTGAAATTCTTTTCTCCGGCCAGGAGCGGATTAGTTTCCTCATGGCCGAGGGGGCAAAGGAGGTCGGCATCGAGTTGAGTTCCCTGTCGAAGCCTTTCAACATGTGCGGCTGGCGCCTGGGAATGGCCAGCGGCAATCGCGACCTGATCGCCGCCATCAGCAAGGTGAAGGAAAACACCGATTCGGGGATCTTCAATCCGATCCAGTATGCCGGTATTCATGCCCTGAAAAACGAGGCCGGTGCGGTCGAACAGATGATCGCCATCTACGGGAAAAGACGCCGGCGGGTCCTGGACGCCCTGAGGAAAATCGGCATTGTTTTCGACCCGCCGAAAGGAACCTTCTATCTCTGGGTTCCCGTTCCCCAGGGTATGACTTCCCTGGAATTCACCAACCGCCTTTTCGACAAGACGGCCGTCGTCGTGGCCGCCGGAACGGCTTACGGCCGGTACGGGGAAGGCTTTGTCCGTTTCTCCCTGACCGTGCCGGATGCGCGTCTCGAAGAGGCGATGCAGAGAATCGAGAAGGAATTCGCAAAATAGCGGATCGATACCGGTTGCGGGCGGTTGTCGTCCGCCGCCGGCATATCCGTTCTCAGGCCGCCGCCGAAGGGCGGGTGTAGAGGGACATTTTGCGCAGGCGCACGCTTTCCGGTGACACTTCCACCAGTTCGTCCTCGGCGATGAACTCGATGCACTGGTCCAGTGACAGGCGGCGGGGCGGCCTCAGGACGACCGTGGCATCCGAGGTGGCGCTGCGCATGTTGGTCAGCTTCTTTTCCTTGACGATATTCACGAAGAGATCTCCCGGGCGGTTTCTTTCCCCGATGACCATGCCCCCGTAGACTTCCGTTCCCACATCGAGAAAGAGTTCGCCCCGGTCGGACATGGCGTAGTAGGCATAACCGGTTATCCGTCCCGGCCGGTCGGCGACGAGGGCGCCGCTCGAACGCTGGGGAATGGGGCCGAACCAGGGTTCATAACCGGCGAACAGGGAGTTCATCACGCCCGCGCCCCTGGTGTCGGTCATGAAATGGCTGCGGAAGCCGATCAGCCCCCGGGAGGGGATCAGGAATTCGACGTTCACCCGGCCGCTCCCCTTGTTGGTGAGATTGATCATGCGGCCCTTCCGGTCCGAGAGTTTCGTCGTCAGGATTCCCACGTTTTCCTCCGGGATATCCAGAAACAGGTGTTCCACGGGTTCCATTTCGACGCCGTCTTCTTTCCGCGTGATAACGGTCGGTTTCGAAACCATGAATTCGTAACCTTCGCGGCGCATCGTCTCGATCAGGACGGCCATCTGGAGTTCCCCCCGTCCGCAGACCTCGAAAGCGTCCTGCCGTTCCAGGGGCTTCAGCTTCAAAGCCACGTTTTTGAGGGTTTCCTTTTCCAGCCGCGCCCGGAGATGGCGCGATGTCAGGAAGCGCCCCTCTTTCCCGGCCAGGGGGCCGTTGTTGACATAAAAGATCATGGAAACCGTCGGCTCGTCAATGGAAATGCGGGGGAGGACTTTCGGGTTTTCGATGCAGGTGACCGTGTCTCCGATGTGGCAGCCTTCCACGCCGGCGAAGGCCAGGATGTCTCCCGATTCGCCCTGGTCGACCGCCTTTCGTTTCAGTCCGTGGAACGTGTAAAGCTGGGAGAAACGGATTCCCGGCGTGTTCTGATCTTGCCCGCACAGCAGGTAGGGCCGGTTCATGGCCAGGGTTCCGTTCATCAAGCGGCCGATGGCGATCTGTCCGACGTAGGAATCGTAATCGAGGTTCGTGATGAGGAACTGGGGCTCTTCTTCGTCGTTCCCTTCGGGACCGGGGATGGTAGAGGCGATTTCCTCGAAAAGGGGTTCGAAAGTCGTGGAATCGTCTCCCAATTCCCGATGGGCCACACCGGCTTTCGCGTTCGTGTAGAGGATGGGGAATTCGATCTGTTCTTCCGTCGCATCCAGGTCGATGAACAGGTCGTAGACTTCGTCGATAACTTCCCCGATGCGGGCGTCGCTCCGGTCGATCTTGTTGATCACCAGGATGATCGGGATCCCTTTGCCAAGGGCCTTTTTCAGGACGAAACGGGTTTGCGGCAGAGGCCCCTCGCTGGCGTCGACGAGGAGTATGGCTCCGTCCACGAGGTTCAGGCTGCGTTCCACCTCGCCGCCGAAATCGGCGTGTCCCGGCGTGTCCACGATGTTGATCTTGATGTCCCGGTACCAGACGGCGGTGTTCTTGGCCATGATGGTAATGCCCCGTTCACGCTCCAGGTCCATGGAATCCATGACACGGTCTTCGATTTCGCGGTGTTCATTGAAGATCCCCGTTTGCCTCAACAACCCGTCCACAAGGGTGGTTTTTCCATGATCGACGTGGGAAATGATAGCGACGTTGCGTATATTCTCTTTTTTCATAATTTTCTACCTTTGCGAAAATCTGCCTGAAAACAAAAAAACCGCCGGTCGTCAGATTCTCGACACGACGGGAGGTCGTTCAATTTACTGGTCGGCCACCTTTAAATGATCCGCCTTCAGAAAGCAAGCAATAAATTCGGGGTGATACGAATGTTTTGAATCGTGCCCGATTTTAACTTGACTTTTTCCCCGGGATCGATCAATTTTCAGAGCCTGCCCGGCGAGAAAATCTGATCGGAAGAGAGGAAAATCTATGGATCCCATCAAAATTATGCCCTGCCTGGATATGAAAAACGGCCGCGTCGTGAAAGGCGTGCACTTTGTGGAGATCAAGGACGCGGGGGATCCCGTGGAAAACGCCCGTTTCTACCAGGAAGAGGGGGCCGATGAACTGGCCATGCTGGATATCGCAGCCACGATTGAAAACCGCAAGACGCGTCTCGAATGGGTGAGGCAGGTCTCTTCGGTGATCCGGATCCCCCTGACCGTCGGAGGGGGCATCAACGATCTGCCCGATATCGAGCAGGTACTGGATGCCGGTGCCGCCAAGGTTTCCATGAACAGCGCCGCCGTCCTCAACCCGGAACTGGTCCGGGAGGGGGCTCGGAAATTCGGTCCGGACAGGATCACCATCGCAATCGATGCCCGGAGGAACCCGGCCATGCCGTCGGGGTTCGAATTGGTCATCTCCGGCGGGACCAAGGCCATCGGGAAAGACGCCATCGAATGGGCCAGGCTCTGCGAAGAGCTGGGGGCGGGGGTCATTTTACCCACCAGCATGGACGGCGACGGAACCTTGAGCGGCTACGATCTCGAGTTCACGAAGGCCGTTTCCGATGTCGTGTCGGTCCCCGTCGTCGCCTCTGGAGGCGCGGGCAAGCTGGAGCACTTCTACGATGCCGTGGTCAAGGGCGGCGCCCGGGTGCTCCTGGCCGCTTCGGTTTTCCACTTCCGGACTTTCCGCATCAGGGACGTCAAAACATATTTGAAGGAGCGAGGCCTTCACGTTTATCTGTGAAAACGAGGTTGGGAGATTCGACCGTTGCGATTCCCGGAAAACCTGAAATGAAGAGGGCGGCCGCTGCTGCGGGCCGCCCTCTTTTGTTTGAACCTGAGTGCCGGGTTGTCTCCCGGTTCCGAGACTGTGTCGTAATGTCATTCTGAGCCGTCAGGCGAAGAATCTCGTTTTTTTAACATCTTGTTATGATTAGATTCTTCACTTCGTTCAGAATGACCTCAAACGTCAATCGGGTATTACGACACAGTTTCTCTCCGATGGGAAACAGTTTATACCGAAATAATCGGTCCGGCGGTGCGCACTTCCGGTGGGACGTCGCGTTCGTATTTTTTGAAGTTTTCCGCAAACAGATGGGCCAGTTTTGCGGCCTGGGCATCGTATGCCGCCGGATCGGGCCAGCTTTTCCGCGGATCGAGAAGATTTTCGGGCACGTCCGGGCAAAAGACGGGAACGGACAGGCCGAACGTGGGGTCCCTTCTCACAGGGACATCGGCCAGGATGCCGTTCAGAGCGGCGTGAATCATGGCCCGCGTATCCTGAATCCGGAAGCGGCTTCCCACTCCGTAAGGTCCGCCGGTCCATCCGGTGTTGACCAGCCAGAGGCGGGTGTGATGGCGGGTGGTCCTGACTTTGAAGAGTTCCGCGTAAACCAGGGGCGAAAGGACCATGAACGGCGCACCGAAACAGGTGCTGAATGTCGCCTCCGGTTCGTCGACCCCCTTTTCCGTCCCGGCTACCTTTGCCGTGTAGCCGGAGAGAAAATGGTAGACCGCCTGCTCCGGCGTCAGTTTCGCAATCGGCGGCAGGACACCGAAGGCATCCGCCGTCAGCATGATGAGATCCTTCGGATGACCGCCCGCTCCTTTCCTTGTTGCCGAGGGAATGTGACTTATGGGGTAGCCGGCCCGGGTATTTTCCGTGAGGCTGTCGTCGTTGAGATCGACGCGGCAGGTCATGCTGTCAAAACCGACATTCTCAAGAATCGTTCCGAATTTGCGGGTTGTTTCGTAGATCTCGGGTTCCGCCTCGGCGGAAATCCGGATGACCTTGGCATAGCAGCCGCCCTCCAGGTTGAAAATTCCCTCGTTGCTCCATCCGTGTTCGTCGTCGCCGATCAGGATCCGGCTGGCATCCGTAGACAGGGTTGTCTTGCCCGTTCCGGAAAGCCCGAAGAAAACGGCTACGTCGCCGCTTTTGCTCATACTGGCCGAGCAGTGCATGGAGAGCACCTTTTGTCGCGGAAGCAGGTAGTTGAGGGCGGTGAAGACGGCTTTCTTGATCTCTCCCGCGTAATGGGTTCCCCCGATCAGGATCAGGCGTTCCCCGAAGTGAATGACGACAAAGACCTCGGACCGGGTGCCGTCGATCTGGGGCATGGCGTGGAAATTGGGAACATGGAGAAGGGTGAAGCCGGGAACATGGTGGGCCTGTTCCTCCGGTTT
>JAGVTI010000255.1 GCA_019136935.1 Deltaproteobacteria bacterium | reverse complement strand
CTTTTTAAGTGCCGGAGAGAGGGTTAAGGCATCAACGGTAAATGCGGTCCAATCGCTCCAGGGAGCACCGGGGAAGATGCTTTGGGAACGCATACGCCATAAACCTTTCGTATCGATTTTTACCTCTGCGGTGGTTACGCCGTAGGTTGTTTTCAGATTTGCCGGCGTTAATTTTTTGGTCACGTAAAATCCCGGAGGAGTATTGGGCTTTGGAAACGGTTTCCACTGAAATTCAAGGTTAACCCCGTAATTGGGATTGTGTTTGACCTGGATCTTGACGTTTGCCGGAATAACCACGAATTTCTGATTCAGGGTCGGCAACACAATGACGGGAGCTTGCGGCGTCGGGAGTATTTGCGAATCCGGAGGTTGCGCACTGGCTAGGTACTGACGCTGGGCACTCGATAAAACAGCGGCGCTCCTCGGGTAGCTTACCCCGGGTTCTGTGTTGCCGGAAACGACATTGCAGGCAACACCCGCTTTAAGCCATGGATTCTCCGGACAGCTGCTCGATGTCTCGGATTTCAGAATCACGGAAGACGAATTGGCAATGGGTTTATAAATTTTTTCATGAGCGATTTTCGAATTTTTGAACCACTCTCCCGTCGCCGTTACCTGTGTCGCCGGCGGGCAGGCCACTTTATCGGAACTCCAATACCCGCAGGTTCCCTGAAATTCGTAGACGGTTTTCTCCGGTGTCACGCTTTTCAATACGGCGCTTTTTACGGAGCAGGACATCGTTCCACAACTTTCGCCTTGCGTATCAAGGCTGGCGGCAGACCCCATGGCCGCAAAAAACAGGCAAAACAAAATCATCGTAAGCGTTCTCACACATACCTTGTACATCATTGTCACCTCCATTTTCCAGATTGTATTATTTGACCGTTAAACGTTCACGCCGGATCTGCCGGCGGAAATTTTCCGCGGCGCAAATCTGGACCTGAATATCACAGGGTACAAACACAATAACGACAAAATGGAACAACTATAGGCAAATAAATCACCATATCGAGTGTAGCTCGTACCACTTATGTCTAATAAAATCAAGCCGATTGCCGTACCTGCAGAAAATAAACGGTCCATAATCGCAACTTGCCGGCCGCACGCGTCAAAAATCACGGAGGGACCGGTGTTGGAAGCAACGACGACCGGCACCCGGTTTTCAATTGCACGGAACCGGGAGGCAATGTTGTGCTGCCGCGGTGCGGCGGAATGACCGAAATGGTTGTCGTTGGTGAGTTGTACGATGATGTCAATGCGATTTCCCGCCAGGGGGCGGATAAAATCGGCAAAAAGGTTTTCCCAGCAGATGATGAGGGCAATCTTGAGATTCCTTTCAGGGAAGACATATCCAGGACGGTTTCCGGGCAGGGTGTCAAAGGTCCGATGAACGATCCATGGCGGCCATTGAATGTAGGGTTGGCCGGGCAGATATTCGGCAAACGGAACGAGCAGTCTTTTCCGGTATGGCGTGGAAAGGGTTCCATCGGGCATGACGAGGTAGGCCGAATTATAGGATCGCGTGGCGAATTGGATCGTATGGGTGCCGGGATCATCGGGTCGTGCGAATTTTTCATATTCCGAGGTGCCTAAAATCAGGGGGATACGAGTCGACCTGACCAGTTTCTGCACCCTTTCCAACGGCAGCGGATCGGAGGGGAATCCTCTCACAGCTGTTTCCGGCCAGACAATCAAGGCCGGTTTTTCATCAGCCGCTTCGCGAGTCAGTCTTTCCAGGCGTTGCAGGGATGCCAGACATCCCGACGCGGTTTGCCTTTCCTGTAGGAGGATGCTTGGCTGGACAATGGAGATCCGGATATCTCTCGGCGCCGTTGTTTGGGATAACCGGCAGGTTCCCCACGTGCCGATACAGAGCAGAAGGATCAGAACGGCTAGTGCAGGCCGCCAGATGTGACTGGTGATCAGTTCGTACACTGCCAGGTTCGCCATGACCAGAAGGAAAGTGACCCCGTATTCTCCGGTGATGGTCATTATCTGGAGCAGCGGCAGGTTATCGTGCTGGCTGTACGCCAAAGAAGCCCAGGGCAAGGCCAGAAAACCCGCATGGGCCTTGATAAAATCGAGGAACACCCAAAGCGATGGTGCCGCGATCAGAGGGGGAAGTTTCGAATGCCTGGCAAGGGCCAGGCCGGCGCACCACGTTGCCGGATATAGAGCCAGGTAAAAGGCGGCCAATCCGAAATGGTGATAACGGAAATCCGGGACCTGTAAGATCCAGGAAAAAATGAACAGGTTTGAAAGAAGACCGCAAAACAAACCGGTCAGACAGGATTGAAGGGGGCCCAGATCCCTGCATGCGATTAAAAGGGGAACGAGTGCGATCCAAGCCAGCCATCCCAGATCGGGGTCGGGCAGGGATAGAAAGAGAAGGCAGGCAGTTAAACCGGACAATACGAGCCGCCGGAAGATTTTTAACACGGAACCGCCAAGGAGCTTTGTCATGGCAACCTTATCTGTCAGGGCTGTTTGCAGAGATATTTCATCTGATCATCATGGCGCAATAGCACGAATGAAAATGAATTGAAATACGGTATTTGTGAACAGCCGGCGGTGCCTCGACCCGAAGAAACCGTGGCCGTTTCCGTGCCGCCGGCCGGGAGCTCCGGGGGGGGACATCGCCAATCGAAGAAGCGATCACCGCTGTTCATAACCCCTGATCCGGATAAACTTCCTCAGCATCCAAGCCGGATTCCGGCAAGTGTTTATGCCGTATCAATACCGTATTATGCATAATTCCGGGTGCAAACCCGGTAATATGGCCCGTATTAAGCCCACGTCCTGCCGATGTAGTATCTTCTGATTCAACGATATATAAAACCGCCTGCGGGATTAACACTCATATTTGAGGGACCGCAAAAAACAGGAGGGCAGGAGATGTTGACCAAGATCGTGAAAAATTTTGTTGTGATGGTTTTCATACTACTTCTTTTTACAGGGACGGGTTACGCACAGCATTTTGATGCAACCATCCCCCAGGGATACTGGATTGAAGCGTGGATGATGCATTTCCAGGCCGACAGGTACCCCGATACGGATGGGCACAATCAGAAGATGGCCGATGGTAAGAATCTGGATCTGAAACAGGATACCCTTTACATGCGCTTCATTTATGCGGGCAAATACTGGGTTTTCGATTCTCATGTGCCGATTTCCAGGTTGGAGATCGGTAACGTTCCCGGTGACGATTCTTCAAGCGGTTTGGGTGATATCTGGTTGAAGGCGCAGATCAGAAACGAGAATGCCGAGAAGAAATGGCGGCCTCTGGGAATAAACATTTCCACCGGATTGGGCGTTAAATTTCCTACCGGGGAATATGATCGACACGATGCAGTCAATCTGGGGAGTCATCAGTATGATCTCCAGTATGATTTTCGGTTCTCCAAGTTCTTTTTTGAAGGGAAACCCTTCGGGGAAACCGGGAAGTGGGGGATTGAGGGTGCCGTTGAATATACCTACCGGTTTGAAAATCAGGACACGGGTGTCAAGCCGGGAAACCGCATCGACTGGGTGATCGGTCCAAACGTCAGTGTCGGCAAAAGAATAAGGGTCGGCTGGGATATCGGCGGCAATATAAAGGAACGGGATGAATCAGGAAGTGGCCGGGATTTACACGAAAATCTGGGAGACTCCTGGGGCCGCAAAGTTTCCACAGGTCCGAACATTTATTACTTTATTTCGCCTCAGGTACAGTTAAGTGCTTACTCCATGTTTGATATTGACGCAAGAAATGAGCCGAAAGGATATCTCGTTTACCTGCGCTGGCTGTTCTACTGGCCCAGCAAATAGCATCGAATTTCATTCCAACAGCCTTGCCTCATTCCCAGCGACGGAGGCAAGGCTGACGGTTTTCGGTTTCGTCTTGTACAGGCCCAAACACAAGTCCATCACTTTCCTGCACCGCCCGGTTCTGCTGTCTCAGCAAACTGAATCGAAGCCAGTCCTGTAAAGATTGTCTTCCAGGAGGGATCGCGCGACACGTTGGTTCCGGATTCCTCTTAGGGAAAATCTCCCCCGCAAGGATCAATCAGGCGAATCGGAAAATATCCCTGAAATCGGGGATATAAAGATGAAAGCAACCTTTCATGAGATGGAGAGGTTGCTCTTGCAGCAATGATTAAGGAGTTTTCAAATGGGAAAAAAAACGAAAGAAATGCTTGAAAAAATAAACCTTTTATTTTCTATGGGCTGGTCGAAGAGGAAGATCGCCAAGGAATGCGGCGTGACTCCGCCCTATGTGACGAGATTGATGAAGATTCAGGAACAGAATCGGAAAAGGCCGCCCGGCTGGGACTACGGATTGTCCACCAGGGTTCTGAACTGTCTGAAGCGGGGCTATATCCCTCTCGATCTCCATGTGATTGCCGACAGTATCGACCAGTTGCTTATAATGAGGGGGATTGGGAAATGTTCATTGGATGAAATCGGTAACGTGCTTAAAGAACATCATATCATTGACAATATCGATGAGTGGATAGAAGAGGGAAAGAGAAAACAGTATCATCAACGTGAAAGCCGACGCGGCGAATACGATCATGACCTCTCGCAGCAAAGCCAACAAAGGCATATTGAAATATCGAATTCTTTCATCGGGTGAATGCTTCACAAATTATGCACCAAGATCCCCGCATGGGGCTGAAGGCCTTGCATGATACGGACATTCGGTCCCGTTGCCGCGGAAATCGCCGTGATTACCGAGGGCGACCGATTGCAATTGATAAACGGGGATTGAAGCGGATGTTCTTGGCCTGCGTTGCCGACGATGTTATGAGCAACGTAGGCCGCCGTGCGGTGACGACAAACCTGCCCGTAGCCCGGCTGAATCGGCAAGCCTCTTTCGGGAGGCCTTGAGAGAAAAGTATCCTTATTGAGCGGGCAGGCATATCGGGGAGTGGTCTGATTGCAAAATCAGCTTGTTTCGCTAAACTGGGTCGAGGCTGATTTCACGAGAGGGATC
>JAGVTI010000311.1 GCA_019136935.1 Deltaproteobacteria bacterium | reverse complement strand
CAAGCCGGACCCGATGCTGGTCGAAATGATTTTGGAACGTTACCCGGTCACGAAGGAAAAAACCGTGATGATCGGTGACGGGATAAACGACGTTCTGCTGGCCCGCAATGCGGGAATTATCAGTTGCTGCTACTTGAACGGCCTGGGAAAAAGGGACGATCTGATCGGCCTTTCCCCGGACATCGTTTTCGAGCATTTTCAGGAATTGAAGGATAAGTTCGTCTGAAGCGGGACCATGATCAGGAAAGTCAGGGAATACATCGATCGTCATGGATTGTTTCAGGAAGGAGACCGGGTTATCGCCGGCGTTTCCGGCGGACCGGACTCCATGGCCCTGTTGCGGGTTCTGCATCGCCTGAAGGATGAGCTCGGCATCGTTTTAACGGTGGCGCATCTGAACCATGGCTTGCGGGGCGAACAGGCCGACGAGGAAGCGCAATGGGTGAAAGCGCAGGCAGCCGGACTCGGTCTTCCCTTTTTTCTGAAGAAAGTCGATGTCGGCGCACTTTCCCGCCGGATCGGGTTGTCCGTGGAAGATACGGCCCGGCGGGAGAGGTATGCCTTCTTTTTCCAGTTGCTCAGCGATCTGCCGGCAGACAAAATCGCTTTGGGGCATCAATTTCACGATCAGGCGGAAACCGTTCTGCTTCATTTCCTGAGAGGGGCCGGCTTGAGGGGGTTAAGGGGAATTCTGCCGGTCCGGGATCGGGTTCTGGTCCGGCCGCTGCTCCCGGTCAAAAGAAATGAAATCACGGCCTATCTGGAGAGTGAAAGGGCAGGCTACCGTGAGGACGCGTCGAATCGATCCTCTCTGTATTTGAGGAACCGGGTTCGGCACGATCTGATCCCCTGCATGAAACGGTACAATCCGCGGATCGAGGACGGATTGTATGGCATGGCGGAAACGTTGCGGGTGGAGAATGATTTTCTGGAAGAACAAACTGCAGACGTTCTCAGGAAATGGGAGATCGATTTGAATGCCGGGGAGGTCCATCTTGATCCGAATGCCTTCTGTCATCTCCATGAGGCCCTTCAAAGGCGTGTCGTCAAGGCCGTTCTGGAAAGCCGGTCAGGCAGCCGGAACGGGATCGCTCGGACCCATGTCGATGCAGTCATGCGGCTGATCCGTGACGGGCATGCGGGTCAGAGGCTGTCCTTGCCCTTTCTGACCGGAGTGCGGCGGCAATACGATAAAATCATTTTTAAAAAGCAGCCTCGTCGGCTGCCGGAAGACGGGAAAACCGTTCAGCAGTCCGTGCAGGCGGGCCTTTCTTTTGAAGACCGGCAACCGGCTCCATTTTCGTATCCGGTTGCCGGCGGAGACGCCGAAATCGTGATCGAAGAAACGGGGGACCGGCTCCGGTTTACCTTGACCGGTAAGCGGATCCGGGATTTTAAGGCGCCAACCGTCGCCCGTATCGACTACGATCAAATCGCTTTCCCCATGACCGTCCGGAATATGAGGCCCGGCGACCGTTTCCGGCCCCTGGGCATGGACGGGACAAAAAAGCTCAAGGATTACTTCATCGATCGGAAAGTGCCCAGGGAATTGCGGAGAAAAATCCCGTTGCTTACGGACATGCATGCCGTATTATGGATCGCGGGGATGGACGTCAGCGAAACGGTCAAAGTGACGGAATCAACAAGAAGATTTTTGAAAATAGAAATCATTTGAAATTAACTCTCCCTTATTATAAAGGAAAACCTGTTGCCATTATAAAATGAAGATCTTTTTTACCGTTGCCGTCATTTATGGACCGATGTCTTTAGCCTAGGCCTTTGTGCTAAAGGGCTTAAATACCCCTTAAATACAAAACGATTGACGCGTACCCCTGGTTAAGGAGAAATTTATATTCGTGCGGTATTCTAAAAAGGAAACGTTTCGAGTTTTTAATGCGATTAATCAGTACCTGACTTGAAAGTCAGGAAATAAGGAGCGAAGGATTTGAATTCTTTACAAAAAAATATCGCCCTGTGGCTTGTCATCGGCTTGGTTTTTGTTCTGCTGTACCATATGTTCAGTCAACCGCAGAACGTGCAGGAAAACATCGTGTTCAGCGATTTCATCGCCTACGCGAACAAGGGGCAGATCAAGGAAGTGACGATCCAGGGCGGCCATGTTACGGGCACTTTCAACACGGGCAAGCATTTCAAGACATTCAGCCCGGATGATCCGACCTTGATTCCATTGCTGAAGGAGAGGGGGGTCAAGATATCGGCCAAGCCGGTGGAAGATTCACCCTGGTACATGACCATTCTGATTTCGTGGTTCCCCATGCTGCTGCTGATCGGCGTCTGGATATTCTTCATGCGGCAGATGCAGTCCGGCGGCGGTAAAGCGATGGCCTTCGGGAAAAGCAGGGCCCGCCTGATGACGGATAAAACGAAGAAGGTGACGTTTGCCGATGTGGCGGGCATTGACGAGGCCAAGGCGGAACTGGAAGAGGTGATCCAGTTCCTCAAGGACCCCAAGAAATTCACCCGCCTGGGCGGACGCATCCCGAAGGGGCTTCTGCTGGTCGGCCAGCCGGGGACGGGTAAGACGCTCCTCGCCAGGGCGATCGCAGGGGAGGCGGATGTGCCCTTTCTCAGCATCAGCGGATCCGATTTTGTGGAAATGTTCGTCGGTGTCGGCGCCTCACGGGTGAGAGATCTCTTCACCCAGGGGAAAAAGCACGCCCCCTGTATCATCTTTATCGATGAAATCGATGCCGTCGGCCGGCACCGGGGTGCCGGACTGGGGGGCGGCCATGACGAAAGAGAGCAGACCCTGAACCAGCTTTTGGTCGAGATGGATGGTTTTGAATCCAACGAAGGGGTCATTCTGGTTTCTGCGACGAACAGGCCCGATGTTCTGGACCCGGCGCTGATGCGGCCGGGGCGGTTCGACCGTCAGGTCGTGGTGCCGCTTCCGGATGTGAAGGGGCGGGAAAAAATATTCGAGGTCCATACCCGCAAGACGATTCTGGACTGCGATGTCGATTTTTCCGTAATCGCCCGGGGAACACCCGGCTTTTCCGGTGCGGACATTGAAAACCTCGTGAACGAGGCGGCTTTGTATGCGGCCAGGCAGAACAAGGATAAAGTCAACATGAGCGACTTTGAGTTCGCCAAGGACAAGGTGCTGATGGGCGCCGAAAGAAAGAGCATGGTGATCAGCGATGAGGAGAAAAAGAACACGGCCTATCACGAATCGGGTCACGCTCTCGTGGCCAAGCTTCTGCCGGGAAGCGATCCCATCCATAAAGTCACCATCATTCCGCGGGGCATGGCCCTGGGGGTAACCCAGCAGCTTCCGATCGACGAGAAGCATACCTATCCCAGGCAGTATCTTTTGAATAACATCACGATTCTCCTGGGGGGACGGGCGGCGGAGGAACTGGTCCTGCATGACTTTACGACGGGTGCGGGCAACGATATCGAAAGGGCGACCAACCTCGCCAGGAAGATGGTGTGCGAATGGGGCATGAGCGACCGGATGGGCCCCTTGAGCTACGGCAAGAAGGATGAACAGATCTTCCTGGGCCGTGAATTCGTGACGCATAAGGATTACAGCGAGGAAACGGCCAAATCGATCGATGCGGAAATAACGCGCATCGTGACCGACTGTTACAACGACGCTCAAAAGCTGCTGTCGGACAATATCGAGACGCTGCATCGCATCGCCGGAGCGCTTCTGGAAAAGGAAGTGCTGAACACGGAGGAACTCGATCAGCTTATCGACGGTGGCCGGTCAGCGAAAAAAGAGGCAACCCCCGAGAATGAGTGATGCAACGGTCAGTCCGGCGGAGGTGAGCGATTCGGGAGACAGGGACTTTCAAATCAGGATTCTGCCTCAGGTTTCGGACGAGGAATCCCTGAAGGTTTTGACGGCGGTGAAGGTCGATCCCCCGGCCCGGGGAATCCTGCTGCCCAAGATGAAGCACCTGAATATCCTGCTTAAGGACGTGGAATGCAGGGCGGCGAACATCATCAAACAGGAAATGCTTTCCCTGGGGGCGGATGCGGCTGTTGCGAGAGGGACCGTTTCCTGCAGCGTTCCCGCCACAGATGTCATCCTGATGGGGACGGAGAGACAGATACGGAGTTTTGCGGATCACGTCCGGGTACAGCCGTTCGGACTGAAGTCCCTGTCGGAGAAATTGGAGCGGATTCTGACCGGTTACCGGGCGACGGACCTTGTTCTTTCTACGAACCGAAGGGAAGTCCCATTCGGGAAACGCACCCGGATCATGGGAATCGTCAATGTCACCCCCGATTCGTTTTCCGATGGCGGCAGGTACCTGTCCACGCAGGCGGCGATTGAAAGAGCCCTGGAACTGGAGTCGGAAGGGGCCGATATCCTCGATATCGGCGGGGAATCCTCCAGGCCCGGTTCCGACTTTGTTTCGGTGGAAGAGGAATTAAAACGGATTGTTCCGGTCATAGAGGGGCTCCGCGGAAAAGTGCGCGTCCCCATTTCCGTGGATACGCTGAAGGCGGACGTGGCAGCCGCAGCCATTGAAGCGGGAGCAGAAATCATCAACGATATCAGTGCGATGACGTTCGATCCGAAAATGCCCTCCGTGATAGCGGAAAAGCGGGCCGCGGTCGTCTTGATGCACATGAGGGGTATTCCCAAGACCATGCAGGAAGGTCCGATCGTCTATCCGGATTTGATGGGGGAGATTATCGCGTACCTGGCGGCTCGGATTGAACACGCCCGCTCCATGGGAATTCGGCCTGAAAGCATCGTTGTCGATCCCGGGGTTGGTTTCGGCAAGACGGTCCGGGACAATCTGGCCATCCTCAGAAATCTATCGGAGTTGAAAATCTTCGGCCGTCCCATCCTGACGGGCGTGTCGCGCAAGTCCTTCACAGGGGCCATGACCCATGTTGAGGATCCGGCTGAGCGGACGGAGGGAACGGCGGCGGCCGTGACCGCCTGCATCCTTCATGGGAGTCATATGATTGTCCGCGAAGAACAGCGGTAAAGTCCCGTCTTGTCATTCCAGGGAGCAACGGCGACGGCTTCACAATGTCCGGGAAATATTTTCAGGTTCACTACGGGGCCGTCAATCGAGGCGGCAAAAAGAAAGCGATGAATCAAAGAGAAAAGGAACTGTGTTCCCATAGCGAGGAAGAAACCCGGAGATTGGGAGAAATCATCGGGAAAAATCTTGTTCGCGGCGACCTCGTCGCCCTGATCGGCGATCTGGGCTCGGGAAAGACCTGCCTGACGAAGGGGTTGGCGAAAAGCCTGGGAGTATCGGATGAATATGAGATCACCAGTCCGACCTTTACCATCATCAATGAGTACCCGGGACGTTTTCCATTGTGGCACGTGGATGCGTACCGGTTGGAAAATTCACGGGAGATGATGGATGCGGGCTTTGAGGATTTTTTCAACGGAGGCGGCGTGGTCGTGATCGAATGGGCGGAAAAGATCAGGGACATTCTGCCGAAAGAGACGTTATTCGTCCTGTTCGAATACATGGATGAAACGACGCGCATCATCAGGTTGTCCGGCCGGGAGGCCGTGGTCCATAGAATTTTGACTGAGTATCAGCATCAATAGAAGGAGGTTTTGCGTATGGCTTTGATTGTTCAGAAATATGGCGGAACTTCTGTCGCGAATCTGGAAAAGATCGAAAACGTCGCGAAGAAAGCCATCAAAACAAAAGAAGCGGGCAACCAGGTGGTCATCGTTGTTTCCGCCATGGCCGGTGAAACGGATCGACTGATTCAACTGGCGACGCAGGCGGGAGACCCGCCGGATCCCAGGGAATACGATTCATTGATCTCGACGGGTGAACAGGTCACCATCACCCTGTTGTCGATCGTTCTCAACCGTCTGGGTTACCGGGCAAAGTCGTTTCTGGGGTTCCAGGTCCGGGTTCTGACGGACAATGCTTTCAACAAGGCGAGAATCCTCGATGTGGATGAACGCCTCATCAGGGAAGAACTCGAAAAGGGGACCATCGTCGTGGTTGCCGGGTTTCAGGGTATCGACGAGAACAATAACATCACGACTCTCGGAAGAGGCG
>JAGVTI010000067.1 GCA_019136935.1 Deltaproteobacteria bacterium | reverse complement strand
GAGGGGCCGTCTCCCCCGAAGAATGACAGAACAAAAAAAACGGCGGCTATCAGAATCAGGACGGCGGCGCCGGCCAGAATGTACGGGCTGAGTTTTTTCATGAGATTTCCCTTCTTAAGCGATCTATTCAAATAGGACATATTTCCCCTCCCGAAACAGGTTTCCCAAGATGTCCAATGGTTGCGGGCTTTATCCGGCCCGTCTTTTCGTCGCCCTCATATATTGATTTTCCTTGGTTTTTGCAAGTCGAAATCACCAGGAAAGGGACCTTCCGACAATTCGCCTTGAAGTTGTCCTTCTTTGTTGCTATAGTTTTTTGCCTGTCAAAAAAACGATTCCGGAGCAGATGATAAGATGCTGAAGGGTAAAAATGTTCTTCTGGGGATGACCGGTGGTATTGCGGCCTATAAAACCGGGGAACTGATTCGGGAATGCATCCGGAGAGGGGCCCATGTCAAGGTAGTCATGACGGAACACGCCCGGGAATTCATGACCCCCATGACCGTCCAGACATTGTCTCAGAATCCCGTGTTCACGGACATGTTTTCCCTGATCAAGGACTTCGATATCGCCCACATTTCCCTCGCCGAATTTGCGGACATTGCGGTGATCGCCCCGGCGACGGCCAATGTGATCGGCAAGATCGCCTCGGGGATCGCCGACAATCTGTTGACCACCGTCGTCATGGCCACCAAGGCCCCCGTGCTCATCTGCCCCGCCATGAACATGAATATGTACGCCAATCCCATCGTTCAGGAAAATATTTCGAGATTGTCGACTCTGGGATACCGGTTTGTCGAACCGGGCTACGGCGAACTGGCCTGCAAGGTGACCGGCCCGGGAAGGCTTGCCGAAGTGCCGGAGATCATGGAGGCCATTGAAACAACGCTGACGGATCAAGATCTTTCGGAAGAACGGATTCTGGTGACGGCGGGGCCGACCCGTGAGCCCTTCGATCCCGTCCGTTTCATTTCCAATCATTCTTCGGGGAAGATGGGTTATGCCCTTGCCAAAATGGCGAAGCGCAGAGGCGCCCAGGTGACCCTCATCAGCGGCCCTTCCGCATTGGAGCGGCCCGTTGGGGTGCGGTTTATTTCCGTTTCGACGGCGGTGGAAATGCGGGATGCCGTGATGGCCCACCTGGAGAGGGCGACCGTGGTCATCAAGGCGGCGGCTGTTGCGGATTATCGTCCCGCCGCGGTATCTTCCTCCAAGATCAAGAAGAAGGAGGGGCCGCTTACCATCGAACTGGTCAGAAATCCCGACATCGTCTCCGAGATCGGCAGGCAGAAGGGGGACCGTATCCTCGTCGGGTTCGCCATGGAATCGGAGAACCTTGTCGAGAATGCCAAGGCGAAGCTGGCGGCGAAAAAGATGGACATGATCGTCGCCAATGATTTGACCCAGGAAGGGGCTGGTTTCCAGACGGATACCAACATTATCCAGATCCTGGATCGTGACGGGGGGATAGAAGCGCTGCCTCTCATGGACAAAGGGGATGTGGCCAACCGGATTCTGGACCGGATTCGCGCCATGCGGGTTGCCCATCCTCGTTATTAGTGAAGACGGAGAGCCCATGGCCGCCAGGCAGGACCTTGCCGCCGAATTTATGCAAATCGTCGATTCTCTTACGATGTCCGTTATTCTGGACCGGGAGAGGATGCGGCCCCTGTCTTATCTCACGCCGGGCAAGGACGCACCTATGACCGATAAACTTCCGGGCACGCAGATGTTTCAAAAAGAGACCCTCCAGGACGTCCGTGAAGAGCTGGGAGACTGCCGGCGCTGTTCCCTTTGCGAAAAAAGAAAGAATCTCGTTTTTGGTGAGGGGAGCGACCATGCCGAAGTCGTTTTCGTCGGCGAGGCTCCGGGAGCGGATGAAGATCTGCAGGGGCGGCCCTTTGTCGGCCGTGCGGGACAATTACTGACGAAGATCATCGAGGCGATGGGCTTCAGCCGGGCGGATGTCTACATCTGCAACATTCTCAAGTGCCGCCCCCCGGGTAACCGCAACCCCCTTCCGGAAGAAATCCAGCTGTGCGAACCGTTCCTGGTCAGGCAACTGGAGGCGATTGCGCCCAAAGCCATCTGCGCCCTCGGCACCTTTGCCGCCCATACCCTTTTAAAAAACGACGTTCCCATTACGGTTTTGCGAGGGAGGTTTCACGACTATCACGGTATTCCTCTCATGCCGACGTATCATCCGGCCTACCTGCTGCGGAACCCGTCCGCCAAAAAACAGGTCTGGGAAGATGTCCAGCAGATCATGAAACGATTGGATAAAGGGGCGGATGCATAGGTTTCTGCCGGGAGTCCAAGGAGTAAACGGGATGAAGAAAAACGAACAAGGCATCGTCAGGTGGATCGCCGTTTTCATGCTCTGCATTTTTTTCGGGACGTACGGTTCGGCATGGGGTGCCGAAAAGCAACCCGTCTTCGATGTCGTCACCGTCGATGCCACGATCACCCCGCCCATCGCAGAGTACCTCCTGCAAAGCATCCAGGAATCTTCGGGCCGATCTTCCGATGGGCTGATCATCCTCCTGGATACACCGGGGGGACTTGATTCGAGCATGCGGGAAATTGCCAAGGGGATTCTCAACGCCCCCCTCCCGGTGATTGTATTTGTCCATCCTGCAGGCGCCCGGGCGGCATCCGCCGGGGTTATCATCACGATTGCCGCCCACGTTGCCGCCATGACGCCCGGGACGAACATCGGGGCGGCCCATCCGGTCGGGATCGGGATCGGCGGCCAGATGGACAAGACGATGGCCGAGAAGGTGGAAAAAGATGCGGTGGCCTATGTAAAAGGGATTGCAAAAAAAAGGGGCCGGAACGAGGAATGGGCGGCGAACTCGGTGTTGAAGAGCGAATCCATTACGGCCGAGGAAGCCCTTCGGCTGGGAGTGATCGATGTCGTGGCTTCCGATGTTCATCAGTTGCTTGTCCAGTTGGATAACCGGCGTGTTGAAACCTCGAAAGGGGAGAGGATTCTGAAAACCCGCAACGCCCTGATCCGGCAGAAGGACATGGGCATGCGTCTGCGGATACTTTCGGTTGTCAGCAATCCCAACATCGCCTACATTTTGCTGCTTGTGGGACTGGCGGGCCTGTACTTCGAATTTGCCAACCCGGGGGTCATTTTGCCCGGCGTGATCGGGGGGATGTCCCTGATTCAGGCCTTCTTCGCCCTCCAGACCCTGCCGGTGAATTATGCCGGCGTCCTGCTGATCCTGTTTGCCGTGATTCTGTTCATTGCGGAGATCAAGATCATCAGTCACGGCCTGCTGACGGTCGGGGGGATCGTCTCGCTCGTTATGGGGTCCCTTCTTCTTTACGATTCGTCGGAGCCGGCCATGAGGGTATCCCTGCAGGTCCTGGTGCCGACCGTGACGATTCTGTCCCTGTTCTTTGCCGCGGTGATCAGCCTGGTCGTCAAGGCCCAGTTGAGGAGGAAACACACGGGCAAGGAAGGGATGGAAGGCGTCGAGGGCGTGACCGTGACGGAGGTTTCCGAACAGGGCAAAGTGCTCATTAAGGGGGAATACTGGAACGCCGTGAGCGACCGCCGGATCGAGGAAGGGAAGCGCATTCGTGTGAAAACCGTGGAGGGATTGACCCTTAACGTGGAAGAAATAGACTGAAGGAGGTTTTTATGCTGGATTATACCATGATTGTCCTGATTGTTCTTGTCGTCATGTTTCTCGCGTCCGCGATCCGGATCCTCAACGAATACGAAAGGGCGGTGATCTTCCGGTTGGGCCGGCTTATCGCGACAAAGGGTCCCGGTATCATCATCCTGATTCCCATCGTGGATAAGATGGTGAAGGTCGACATGAGAACGATCACCATGGACGTGCCGTCGCAGGATGTCATCAGCAGGGACAACGTGTCCATCAAGGTAAGCGCGGTTGTTTACTTCCGGGTTGTCGATGCGAATTCAGCCGTCGTGGAAGTGGAGAATTACCTCTACGCCACGTCCCAGCTGGCCCAGACCACCCTCCGGAGTGTCTGCGGCCAGTTCGAGCTGGACGAAATCCTGGCGGAGCGGGAAAAAATCAACCTCAATATCCAGGAGATCCTGGATCGCAGTACCGAGCCCTGGGGGATCAAGGTAACCGTTGTAGAGGTGAAGCACATTGATCTTCCCGAGGAAATGAAACGGGCCATGGCCAAGCAGGCGGAGGCGGAAAGAGAAAGAAGGGCGAAGGTGATCAACGCAGAGGGAGAATTCCAGGCGGCCCAGAAACTGACCGATGCGGCGTCGGTGATCGCCACCCAGCCCATCTCGCTGCAGTTGCGTTACTTGCAGACCCTGGTGCAGGTTTCCGCCGAAAACAATTCGACGACGATTTTCCCCGTTCCCATCGATCTGTTCAAACCTTTCATAAAACTGATGGAAAAGACGGACAAGGAGTAAACGGAACCGGACGCACCGAGACGGAGGTAATTTCATGAATATCAGGAAAAAAATGGATATCGTGACCGGAGGATTGATCCTCATTACCCTGGGGTGTCTTATCATTCTCGATAATATGGGGATTTACGGGTTCGGCATGAGCTGGCCCATCCTGCTGCTGGTGATCGCGTTCGGTATGCTGATGCAGAAAATCAAGGACATCGGCGGCTGGCTGATTCTCGTTGTCGGGATCCTCTTTTTTCTGATCAAGAACTGGGGACTGAACCTGCATGTCCTGGGAGCCTACCTCCTGCCGTTGATCCTGATCATCCTGGGGGCCGGTGCTTTCGTAAAACATCGGAAAAAAGAATAGCCGGCGCCGAAGCACGTTTTCTCCGCGGGATTTTTACCTGCTCATCCCGTTCAGCCGGTCACGTATCCGCGTTCCATTCATAAGATGGTTCCCGCCGTTTTCGGGGAACCATCTTTTCCTGTTGACTTTTCATGCTTATCTGTGCGATAGCAACGCCCATCCTTTTAAAAAATTGACTCCGGGCATCCCAGGCAGGAGATAGATACTCCCTTTGAGATACTTTGCAGATGAGCTT
>JAGVTI010000260.1 GCA_019136935.1 Deltaproteobacteria bacterium | reverse complement strand
AATGCCGTCCCTGACTCTGGGCTTGACCTGATCCAGTTCCTGGATGATCGATGGATCCGCCACCTCGAATTCAATGACGACCTTCAAATACCGTTCGCCGTTGTTATCCAGGAGATTGACGATAAACGGGTCGAGACTCCAGATGCTGCCGATGATCGGCGGGGCCTGGGCGTTGTCTTTTTTCGCTCCCAGAACGTTATTGAAAACGTAAAGCCCCCCTCCCACAGCCGCCCCTGCGATGACGAACACCATCAGGCCGATGACGATCCATTTCATCACCCCCTTTTTCCCCTTTACCTCCTCGACAGGCTCTAAGGCCTCTTCACTTTTTTCTTCCTTTGCCATGGTTACCCCTCGCGCTATTTTTGAAATTTTAAATTCATTTCCACTCTTCGATTGATCTGGCGCGCCCGCGCATGATCGTTTCCGATCCGGGGCCTCGTATCGCCGTAACCGACGGCGGACAGGCGCTCCGGAGGAATTCCCCCCTCCTTCTCCAGGAAGCTGACGACACTGACCGCCCGGGCGGTCGACAACTCCCAATTCGAGGGGAATCGCCCCTTGTCAACCGGCCGGTTATCCGTATGGCCTTCCACGGTAATGAACGCACCGGCCTTCAGCAGAAAGGGAACCAGCGACATCAGCACCCGCCCGCTGTCCGCCGCCAGCACATCCGATCCGGGATCAAACAGGACCTTCTCGCTCAACGTAACCTGAATTCCCCCCGGACTCATGCGGGCCTCCATGCCCGGGAGCGATGCAATCTTGACCGCCATCCCGGAGATCTCGGCGTTGCGGTCCGCCTGGATCTGTCCCCGGTCGACGGAAGGCTGGACCGTTCTCGGAAGAACCAGCGGCGCCCGGACCCCTCCGATGCCGAAGGCTTCGCTGACCGACTGGGAGACCTGGTCGATACTGGCCTTATCCATATCGGACATGGAGAGAATCAAAACAAGGAACGTCAGAATGAGCGTAATCATGTCGTTGAAGGTTACAATCCATCTCCCGCCGATTCCTGTCGGCTCGGTGACGACGGCCGTTTTTTTGTATTTGAAACGCCTTCTGTGCATCGCCGTACCCCGATCATTCCTTCACGCTCAAATGCAGTTCAATCCGGCTGCCGCCATTTGTCGTATCCGGCACGGCGGAAGCCGCATCCACGAACCCGGATGCGCTCACCTGGCCGGCGGCGAGGCGCCCGTAAGCCAGAAAGTACCTCATGACATTCACGGCCCGTTGGGCCGACAACTGCCAGGACGATCGGGGATCCGTGCCTGATGAACCCTCGTATCCGGCATAGGATTTCACCTGAACGTGCAGGCCGTTCCTGGCGGCGACATCCCCGATGACATTCAGATAGGGATGGATTCGCTTATCGACATCGACCGCACCTTCGGGGAAAAGAGCACGATCCTGCATGAGAATATCGATGCCCCCGGATTCCATCCTGACCCTCACGGTGTTACCCAGGCCGAACCGGGTTGTGGCGTCCTGGATGACAACGGAGAGGGCCTCCCCCGGCTCCGCCGACTTGATTCCCGACAGGGGCTGCACGGATGACCCGGGGGCGTGCAGGGAAGAACCCCGGGCAAAATGCTTCCGGACGGTTTTCATTCCCCTCCCGGAAACGACGGAGTAGGAAACCATCATGACGAAAAAGACCACGAGAATGAGGGCGAACGAGCAGTAAACCGTCTGCCAGCCGGCAACGGGAACGTCGGTCATTGGACGCTGCCACGGAATTTTCGGTCTCAATAGGCTGCCCCCCTTTCCCGCGGGGCCACGAATGAAAGCAGTTTCTGCTTCACCATCCGGGGATGGTCCCCCGACTGCATGGCCAAAGTGCCGTTCAGCATCAGGTACTTGATAAAGAGCTCATGACTGCTCTGAGTCTTCAACTTGCCCGCAATGGGCAGGAAGACGAGATTGGACAGGATGACACCGTAAAAGGTAGTGATCAGGGCCAGGGACATGGAAGGGCCGATCATGGCGGGATCGCTCATCTGCATCAGCATTTTCACCAGGCCGATCAGAGTGCCCATGAGACCCATCGCCGGCGCGAAATTCCCCATGGTCGTGAAGATCTCCGCTCCGATCCTGTGCCGTTCCGCAACCGACTGGATTTCCGTCTCCAGGATGATTTCCACATCCGTCGGATCGACACCGTCCAGAACCAGCCCCACCGCCTTGGACAGGAAGGGATCCTCGATTTTCGCTTCCATCCGCTCCAGGGACAGAAGCCCCTCCCGCCGGGTAATGCCGGCCATTTCGACAAACAGTTCGATCACTTCCTGGACTTCCGTTTCCCGTTTGAAGAAGATGTTTTTCGCCGCGGGAATGACCTTGACAACCGTCGACAGGGGATAGTTGATCAGGACCGCACCGAATGTTCCCCCCAGAACAATCATCATCGAAGGCAGATCCAAGAACCAGGACAATCCTCCCCCCCAGCCCATGGCCGTAATGACCAGCGTAAAGCCGCCGATGATTCCGATGATGGTTGCGATGTCCAAACCGACTCCCCAAACCCTGACAGGTTTTTCTCATTTATGATGACAGGCAATTTCTAGCAAGGAACATACCACGGCATGCGGAAGCAATCCCGGAGGGGACGGGACGGATTTTCCGCACCGGTCGCCCTGTTTTTCCGGGTTCGCAGACGGCGCTTCAGACGCTCTTCGGAAAGATAACGATCCCGGAAACGGAAAGGGAATATGCGAGAAAAGCGATTTCCCTGAAATGGGGAAAGAGAGAGACGGCAAAAGTCAATTATTTGACGGAGAGTCCCTTGGGGGGACTCTCCGGAAGGGGCGTTTATTAACGCTTGATGTCCATCAGAACGCTGAGAAGCGTATCCGCCGTCGTAATGACTTTGGCATTGGCCTGGTAAGCCCGCTGGGCGGTGATCATATTGATGAACTCCCTGGCCACGTCGGTGTTGGAAATTTCGAGATAATTCGACTTGATTTCCCCCAGGCCGCTCGAGTTCGCCCGGTTTTTAATGGGCTCGCCGGAAGCAACGGTCTCGACGAAATAGTTCCCGTCTTTTTTCAGTCCCGACATGTCGGGAAACGCCGCCATCATGATCTGACCGAGTTCCGCGCTCTGGCCGTTGGTGAAGTAGCCGTTGATGATCCCGTCTTTCCCGACGGAAAGGGACTTCAGGACACCGGAACTGTAACCGTCGTCGGTCAGGGATTTGATGACCGACGTGTTGGCGTAGCCGGTGATGGTGGGCGCATCCGTCCCGGCGATATTCCAGTTGATCTGGTTGCTGCCGCCGGTGGTAGCCCCGATGGTGGCCCCGTTGGCGAGAGCGCCGAAGGTCATGGGAATGTCGCTGACGTCGGATTCGGTCACCGTGATGCCGAAGGAAATGGTGTCATTTTCAGCCCAGGCACCGGCCAGATTGAACGTGATGTCGGCCCCGCCCACCCCGTCCAGGTCAATCGATACGGCATCCGCCGAGGCGCTGGTAATGGAGGCGTTCGCGTAGCCGCCCTTATCCGTAATTTCCCATGCCTGGTCGGTCGCGCCCCGGGTCAATTCGATGCCGGCGGCCGCCTTGTACAGCTGGCCCGCACGGTTAACCGTGGCCGTCACGGTCCCGCTCCCGCTCCCTGCCAGGGAATCGAGGGCCGACGTGTACATTTTCTCCAGGATGCCGTTCCCATCGAACTTGAGGCCGTTGGCGGCCATCCCCGTGACGGCACTGGTCCCGTCCAGGGTGGCGTCGAATCCCCACATTCCGTTGCCTTCCGTTTTCATGAACCGGATACCCAGGTTGTGGGCCTGCCCCTTCGAATCGAAAACGGTCTGGATGACGTTGAACTTCTCCCCCGCCGCGGCGGCGTCGTTGAGGTTCGCCCCGACCCCGATTTCCGTCGTCGCCCTCGGAACGGACTGGACATTCTTCAGGCTGATATCGGTCTCCTGGTCTTCCTGGCCCGGCACGGAGAAGTTGAATCCCTGAACCCGGAAATTGTTCATATCGACGAGATAACCGTCGGTGTTGATATGGAACGCCCCCGCCCGGGTAAAGTACTGGGCCCCTTCCTGATCTTCGACGATGAAGAATCCTTCGCCGTCGACGGCCAGATCCAGGGCGCTGCCCGTCGACTCGAAAGAGCCCTGATCGAACCGGGTCGCCACCTGGGAAATCGCCACGCCCTGGCCGATCTGCATGGTTCCCCCCGCACCACCGGAGAGGCTCTGATTGAGCATGCTGGCGAAATAGGTATTTCCGGCCTTAAATCCGAGGGTGTTGGAGTTGGCCAGGTTATTTCCAATCACGTCCATCTGTTTTGAACTTGCCGTCAACCCCGTTGTTCCGATCCAAAGTGCGCTCGACATGCTAGACCTCCCGTCTTTTATAATCTTCCTGATTTCTGCTGTTTAATTCGCTTTCATCAACCTTTCACGGCAACCACGTCGCTGAAGGCGACCTCCTGGTTGTTGACCGTCAGGTAAATGGCATTGTCCTTGTACTGTACCGCCGTCACCTTTCCCGTCATCCTGGTTTCCACCTCAACGGCATTTCCTCCCGCATCGAAGGCATTGACTTGATATGAATACATGCCCGTGCCGTTGTTCCCCCTGTTCCACGTCACGTTCTGCAGGCCGGCGGTCTGTTTCCCCGCGTCGATGCGGTCGACTTCCCTGCCCGAGGCATCCAGAATGCGGATGGACACCTGTGCCGCATCGGCCGGCAGGTTGTAACCGAATTCGGCGGTGGCGCCGTCAACCTGGAACTGATTCCCCTGGTTCACCGATACGACCTTGCCAAGCAGATTAACCGCCTGGGTATTGTTCATCGTCGTCTGATAAAGACCCAGGTTTTCCAATTGCGTATTCATGTTGGTCAACTGCTCGAGACTGGAAAACTGGGCCAGCTGGGAAGCGAATTCCGTTCCGTCCATCGGCTTCAGGGGATCCTGGTTTTTGAGCTGAGCCACCAGCATCTTCAGGAAATCATCCTTCCCCAGGCTCTTGGTCTTCGACGTGGTCGAACTGACCTGGCTGGCTGTCTGCTGCGCAGTGACATTGGTGATTGTATTGTCGGTCGTCGTCATGGCTTTTCCCTTCCTTTCCCCGCCCGAATCAGGCAAATATGCTGATGGTCCCCGTTCCGCCGTCGTTCCGGGGTATTACAGGCCCTGTATCCGGAGTCTCAGGCAAGGCGGAAGATCCGTTCCCGTTGTCCTGCTTCTGTCCGGAACCGTTTTGCCAAAGGGGATTTTCCCCCGGATTAAAACCGAAGTTTTCCTGCCTCAGGAGCACCGACATCTGATCGACCTGAAATCCCTGGCTCTGAAGGGCGTTTTTGAGCTGGTCCGTACCGGCCTGGAGCATCTGCTGCACGTCGGTATGCCCGGTCGTCAGCACCAACTCCACCCGGTTGTTCTGAACAACGACTTCCATGCCGATCGTTCCCAGACTCGGGGGCTGCAGGGTCATCTGCACTTTTCCCCCCTTTTCCAGGACTGTTCCCGCCTTGCTGACAACCTCGTTCATGGGAATGAACACACCTTTCGCAGGTGCGGCTGCGCCCGGGGGGACCTGCGGGGAAGACGCGCCGGCATAGGGAACCCACTGAACGGATTCCTTTCCTGCGATCAACCGGGCTCCTTTCATCGCATCCTCACGAACCGCAACGGATGCCTTTCCCTCCTCGAGAGCCAGCTCGGCGGTAATCCGCGCTTGCTCTTCCAATTCCGCTTCGGACGATAAAAGCTCCATCCGGGGGTCCGTTCCGGTCTTTACAGCCGTTCCGTCCGGTTCATGACCCGCTTCCGGGTAAAGAAGCGTCTCCCTGACCCGGTGTTCCCCATTTGCCTTCAACACCGCTTCGCCGGAGGCAGGGTTCCCCGGAACCGCCTCGCCGGCGTCCATGTTTTCGGGACCGGCTTTTGCTCCTGCCTGATGTGACGACTGCGTCTTCTGTACCCCCATAGCCGCCGCCAGAAGAATTCCCTGAGGAGACGATGAAGAGGCCTGTGTATTCAGCCGGACCAGTTGCGGCATATTGCTCTCCCCATCCAGGCCGGTCGCTTCAGCGGAAAGATTCCGGCCATCCAAGGAACCGTTCGGCGAAAAATGGGGTTGGCCGTTTTCGTTGACGACATACCCTTTCAGGAAATCCTGCGGCAGGGTCAGAAGAATTTTATTCCCCTTGTCCGTTCCATCGCGGGAAGGGTTTCCCCCCACGGAAACCGGTTGATCCACTGCCTGTGGGATCGTCTCAATTTCTCCATGCCCTCCCGTGGAAATCGTTTCCGGACCGTTCGCCTCCGTGCCGGATACGCCGAGTTTCAATCCCTGTTTTTCCAAGGCCGATGCCATCCCCGGCAGATAGGACGGAAGGCTCTGTGCGGTTTCCCGCGATCCGGCATGCCCGTCCGGGTTTTCCCCGATGACCGTGGACGGTTCCGCGTCTTGCTTATCTCCTGGAGAACATTCTTCCCCTTTTATCAGCAAGTCCGATTGTCTTTGCTCTTCGGAAAGATCCGGCCCGGCATCGATATTTTCTGCGCCATCGGTGTTCCGCACGTTGGAAGACGCCGCAGCATCCTCCGTCTGAGAGGCTTTGTTGACCATCTTCGCAAAGAGATCCGGGAAAGTTCCCTCCCCTTCTCCCCGGGGATACGGCGCAAAATCGGAAGAACCGCCCCGACTGGTTCCTGTTTCGGTTGCCGGGAAAAGATCCCCGGCATCGACTTTTCCTTGATTGGGCAGGGCAATTTGCATCATCTCTTTCATCCTTGCACGTTTGTTCTTTGCCCTAAAGAAGCAAGGGGTGTGCCAGTCCCCTTATCAAAATTATTATCTTGTAATTTCAAAATGTTACCGACAGGCATCCTTTTCCAGACCGATCCGGACGGGAAAAAAATTCCCTTTCCCCCACCCGGGGAAAAAGGAAACGCACCCCCGGAAGCGGGAAAGATATGCCGCTTGCCCGGTGTGCCGGAAGCCGGACGGGAACCCGGCGGCCGCAAGAAAAGTGTACCGGGAGCCCCCCTGGAAGGATGTGCCGCAACGGCGGATGCCTGTCGTTTCCGGGGTCCTGTTTGTCATGCCGGCAGGCAAAAAGAAACCGGGAGCCCTATCAGGCGCTCCCGGTCTGGACGGATCGCAACGGTATCGATGCCCGGTATCTATTTTTCAAATTCGTTTCAGCTTATGGAACGGATGGCGTTTTTCCGGAAACACGGGTAATTTCCCGCGTGATTTCGATTGCCTTCTGAGGGCTCAGGTACCCCAGGACGGCGCCGGCCTTGTCTCGTTTCATGTTCATCGTGATCCCCGCGGCGGTCTTGGTATCCATTTTCTCCAGCATCGATCCGACCTTGTCGGGCGGCGCCGCGTCATAGACTTTCGCCAAATCTTTGTACCTCTTGTTTTCCGAAGTCTTCTCCTCCTCGAGGGATGCGCCCAGGCGCTCCTCCAGGGCCTTCAAGGTCTCAATCTTCGCAACGATCTCCTGTTTCAAGGCCTGGGTCCGTTGTTCTTCCGCCGACAGGCGGCTTTCCCGGTCATTCAGTTCCTGTTCTTTCTGTTCGAGGGTTTTCATGAGCGCCCTTTCCCGCGACAGCGGGTCTTCCAGCACATCCCTTACCGGCACGGCCATGGAACCGTTTTTCGGCACTTCCGCCAGAGCCTTCTTCACCAGCAGCACGGACGGTTCCTCACTCCCGGGAAACTGCTGGAACAATTCGCCCGCGACGAAAAGTTTAACGCAGAGGATCACGACAATGAAAAGGATTATGACGATTTTGTTTCTTTTCATCTCTCCCTCCTGACAAAGCGCTGGATCGACAGGTCATCCGTTTCCCGGCGCTCCGACAGGATCAGGTCGGCCCTGTATTCCCGGAACCGGTGTTCCTTGTGAATTTCCATCATTTTCCTCTTCTTTACCGCTTCCATCAATTCCTTTCGCTTCTCCTCGAAAATGGCCGTCGCCTCGCGGATCACGCCGATCTGCCGGTATTCCCGTTTTTGGAGTTCCTCCACGTAGGTTAGAATCAGGGCAACATCCCGGCTGTCGCACTCCTTGTCTTTCAGGGCCCTCAGGTCTTCGACCAATCTCTGCTGCTCTTCCCTGATTCCCTTCAATACCTCTTTTTCTCTTCGCAGAATCCGTTCCTGCCCGGAAAATTCCGTAAGTTTCTTTTCTTCCACGTTTTGCCGGTATTCCAGAACGGATTGGAGATTATAGTTGAACATGCCTTACGACCTCAGCAGGGCATTCAGTCCCTGCACGGAATCCTGGAAGGTGATTTTGGCCTCGATGTCCTGGCAGAGAAAGGCGTTGATCCGGTCGATCATCTCGATGGCCCGGTCGATCTCCCGGTTGCTGCCCTTCGCGTAGGCCCCGATATTGATCATATCCTCGGCTTTCCGGTAAACCGACATGATATTCAGGAGTTCGGCCGCCTTCTTTCGGTGATCTTCCGTGACCACGTCGATCATCACCCGGCTGATGCTGTTTAAGACATCCACCGCCGGATAGTGATGCTTGCCGGCCAGGTCCCGGGACAGCATGATATGGCCGTCCAGGATGGACCGGGCCGCATCCGAAACGGGTTCGTTGAAATCGTCTCCCTCCACCAGGATCGTATACAACCCGGTGATGCTGCCCCCGTCTTCAAGGCTGCCGGCCCGCTCCAACAGCTTCGGCAGGAGGCTGAACACGGAGGGGGTGTACCCCTTCGTCGTCGGCGGTTCGCCGACGGACAGGCCGATTTCCCGCTGCGCCATGGCGAAGCGTGTCAAAGAATCGATCATGAGCAGGACATTTTGTCCCCGGTCCCGGAAATACTCGGAAATGCTGGTGGCCACGTAAGCCGCCCGCATTCTGACCAGGGGATGCATATCCGAAGCGGCCACCACCACGACGGACCGCGCCAGCCCCTCAGGGCCGAGATTCTTCTCCAGGAAATCCCGGACTTCACGCCCCCGCTCGCCGATCAGGCCGATGACATTGACATCGGCCTTGGTGTGACGGGCGAACATTCCCAAAAGGACACTTTTCCCGACACCGGAGCCGGCAAAGATGCCCATTCTCTGACCTTTTCCGCAGGTCAGCAGGCTGTTGACGGACCGCACCCCCAAATCCATCGGTTCCCGGATACGGCCTCTTTTCAACGGATTGACGGGGTCGGCGTAGATCGGATATTCTTCATCGCATTGAATCGGCCCCCGATTGTCGATCGGATTGCCGAGGCCGTCAATCACCCGGCCCAAAAGGCCCTCCCCAACGTGAATCCCGGCCTTCCGGTGGATGGCCACGATGCGGCATCCCGGTCCCAGTCCCCGGATATTTTCCAGGGGCATCAGCAGTACTTTCCCCTTTCGGAACCCGACCACTTCGGCATTGACGGGCTTGTCGCTTCCCGTCGGGTAGATACCGCAGACCTCGCCGATCGATGCCGCCGGACCGTGTCCTTCCACTACCAGGCCGATAATTTCGCTTACCTTGCCGTTCACCCGGATCGGATTGATCCGTCCCAGGACGCGGTGATATTTCTCAAAATCCGTGAACATCGGGGCCTCTTCATCCCGGTCAGGCCAGACCGAAGCCCGCCTTGATTTCCTGAAACTGCTGTTCCAGGCGCGCATCCACTTCGCCGAACAGGGTTTCCACAACGACTCCTCCCGGTTGGATTCCCGGGTCCTCTTCGAAAGCGATATTTTTCACTCCGTTCACTTCTTTGAAAATTTCTTCCTTGACTTCCATGATATAGCGGAAATCCCGGGGATTGAGACGGACTTTCATGCCGTCACGATCCGTCACGCTCTTCACGGCTTCCCTCAGGACCGACGCCACAACCGTTTCGTTCCGTCCGACTTCCTGGTGAATGACCTTCTCCGCAATGGCAAAGGCCAGCTGCAGAATCTGCTGTTCCGCTTTTTCTACGATCTCCCGGCGCAGGCCCGTCAACTGGTTCATCAGGTCGTTCACGGCTGCAATGGCACGACCGGCCTCCTCTTTCTGAAGCACCGTCCCTTGATTCAGCCCTTCGGCAAAACCCTGATCATAAGACGTCTTTTTCGCCTGCCGGAGTTTTTCATTCCATTCCACCTCCTGCAACCGGGCCGGTTCCGCTCCGTCACCCCGGGCGTCCCGAACCAGGGGATTGATCTGAAAAGCCGTTTTTCTGGCCCGTACAGGCCCATCGTGGAGAACTTTTTCCACAACCTTGACGCTGGAAGATTTGATGATGCCCTTAGATGAACTCATCCTGTTCGTCTCCCCTGGAAATGGTGATTTTTCCTTCCGTTTCCAGTCGTTTTGTGATTTCAAGGATGGTCCTCTGGCTTGTCTCGACCTCGGACAGACGGATAGGAGGCATCATTTCAATGTCTTCCTTGAGCATTTCCGCGCCACGCTTGGACATGTTCTTGAAAATTTTTTCCCGCAGCCCCACATCGACGAGCTTAAGGGCTCTCGCCAGATCTTCGCTGCTGATCTCCCTGAGGAGTTCCTGGAGACTCCTGTCATCCAGTTTCAGAACATCTTCGAAGGTGAACATGAAATTCCGGATTTGCATGGCCAGTTCAGGATCCGTCTCCTCCAGGGAGATCATGATCGAGTTCTCACTGGCGCGGTTCAGGCGGTTCAACACTTCCGCCGCCAATTGCGGTCCCCCGACTTGCTGCTCCCCCCCCTGTCCGATCACGATTTCCTGCTCCAGGGTTTTGGCCACGTCTTCGATGAATTCATAGGGAACGCTTTTCAGGGTTGCCATTCTCTTGGTGATTTCAAACTGCATCGCCGGCGAAAAATCATTCAGAATCTGGGCGGCCTGTTCGGGTTTGAGGTGGGCAAGAATCAGGGCGATCGTCTGGGGGTGTTCGGTTTTCGTAAAATCGACGAGCACCTTGGGATCGATGTCCTGAAGCTTGTCGATAATGGGGTTGTCGGTTCTTTTGGTACTGTCCACCTCGGACATGATATCATGGGCGGCTTTTTCGCCCAGGGCCTTGATCACGATGTTTTTCGGCTGTTCATGTCCGACCAAAATCGTTCCGCCCTTCTCCCGGGCCAGGGTGCAGAATTCCCTTGCCACGGCATTGAGCGTTTCCGACGGAATATCGGAAATCCGATTCATATATTTCCCGACGCGCCGGATCTCCGAAGGACGCAGGTTCTTCATCACCTGCGCCGCCGTGTCTTCACTCAGCGATAAGAGCAGGATGGCGGCTTTTTCTTCACTGTTCATGGCGGGCTGTTCTTATTTTATGCTTATCAAGGGGTCCTGTTACGATTTCCCTGCCTAGCGGAGCCAATTCCGCAGGAGTTCCGCAAATTTCTTGGCATCGGCATCGGCCAGATGTTTGGTCACCTCGGTTTCCGTCAACGCTTTTTGTTCCAAAAGATTCATCAACATCGGTGTCGTCGGTTCTTCAATTTCAGGAGGCGGTTCAGGTTGCCTGGCCTCGGCCGGCTGAATCCTGCGGCCCAGTTCCGACAACAGGCCGACCATGGGTTTCAGAACGAACAGGAAGAGAGAAATCAACACGGCAAGGACAAAGACGTATTTCATATAAGGGGCGAAGTTGGAAACGTGCTCCGTCCAGGGTATCGGCGCATTGAGATCATCATCCGGGGAGGCCCGGAAGGGCATGTTGGTCACGACGACCTGATCCCCGCGGCTCGCGTTGAAACCAGCCGATTTCCTCACGAGTTCTTCGATGCTGTCCAGTTCTTTCTTTTCCCGGGCCTGGTACACCTCGACGCCTTTCTTATCCTTCACGTAACTTCCATCCACTAAAACGGCGATCGACAACTTCCGGATTTCTCCCACGGGCATGACGGTCTTGCTGACGATTTTGTTGATTTCATAGTTGATGACCTCGTCCAGTTTTTCCTCCGCGGCCTTCGCATTCGTCGCCCCGGCGGAAGGGGTGATTTTTTCCGTCTGCTTCTGGGTGCTGCGGATGACGGGGGAATCGGGATCATAGACCTCTTCCGTTTTTTCCATCACGCTGAAATCCAGATCCGCCGCAACGCGGACGACAGCCTTGCCCTGGCCCACAACCTTTTCCAGCATCGTCTGGATCCGGTTCGTCATATCCTTTTCGATGTTGGCTTGATATTCGACCTGGGAGGCGGTCATCTTCCCCAACCGCGAATCATCCTGCTTACGGGAAAGGATGTTTCCACGGCTGTCCACCACCATGACATCGGCGGGGTTCAATCCTTCGACGCTGCTCGCCACGAGGTGTCCGATCCCCTCGATCTGGTCCGGCCGGAGGGTCCGGCCGCTTTTCAGTTTCAGGGTCACGGATGCCGTCGGTTTTTTCTGCTCTTCGACGAACAGCGAATCCTTGGGCAGCGCCAAGTGAACCCGGCATTGCTGAATTTCATCGAGGCTGTTGATCGTGCGGGCCAACTCCCCCTGGAGGGCACGCCGATAATTCAGTTGCTGTTCAAACTCCGTGGCGCCCAGATTCTTCTGATCGAAGATTTCGAAACCGACCCCGCCGCCCTGGGGCAATCCCAGAGAGGCCATCTCCAGACGGATCTCCGTCACTTTCTCCGAAGGAACGGAAATGGTGTCCCCGCCGCCGGACAGTTCGTAGGGGATCTTTTTTTCCTGAAGCTTGGCGACGATACCCGATGCATCTTCCGTCGAAAGGTTGGAAAACAGGACCTTGTAGTCCGTCTGGTTTGTCCAATATACGAGACCCCATATGGCGGCAATGGTCGCCAAGGCCACAGCCAGAATCGAAAGCCTGCGGGAAGGCGGCAGAACGGAAAAGCCTTTCCAGACATTCGCAAAGAATTGGGGGAGCGTATCCATTTAATTTCCTTTTTATTTCTTGAAGACAGCCTTCCGGGTGCCCGGATTTTTCGTTACACCTGCATCCTCATCACTTCCTGATACGCGTCGACGATTTTATTCCTCACCTGCAGCATGGTCTGAAAGGAAAGGCTCGCCTTCTCCATCGCGATCAGGGCTTCATGCATGCTCCCCTTGTTCATCTGCAGCTTCGCGACGGCGTCGTCCGCCTGGGACTGCAACGTATTGACATCCTCGATGGCGTTTTTCAGAATGTTTTTGAAACCGCCGTCTCCGGCGCCGGATGCCGCGCCTGACGGCATGGCACCGCCCGGAACCCGGACCGGTTGACTCCCGATGATCATGTCGGCCATGTTCCTCCTCCTTCTTAAAGGGCTCCCTTACTTGCCGATTTCCAGTGTTTTCAGAGCCATGCTCTTCACGGCGTCAAAGGCCGTCACGACGGCTTCGTAGTTTCTGCCCACGTTGATCATATCGGCCATTTCCTGGATGGCGTTGACGTTCGGCATGAGCACAAAACCTTTTTCATCCGCATCGGGATGAGCCGGATCATAAACGCTCCTCATGGGCGTCGGATCTTCCGTGACTTGATCCACTTTCACCTCCGCCAGCGCATCTTTCAAGGTCCGGTCAAACCGCTCTCTGACGGGTTCCGCTTTCAGCACCACCATTTTTCTCCGGTAAGGGCCGCCTTCTTCCGTTTTCGTCGTCCCCGCATTGGCAAGATTGCTGGACACGACATCCATTTTTGCCCGCTGGGCCGCCAAACCGGAGCCGCAGATTTTGAAATTCGTCGAAAAATCCATGTTATCTCACATCCTTTAAAAATATGCTGATGCTCTTGAATTTTCTTGCCAGAATATCCGCCGTGACATTGTACATGAGGTGATTTTCCGCAAGATTGGTCATTTCCTTGTCCAGAGACACCTTCTCACCCGACGCCTCCACCTTGTAGGTATTGCCCGATGGATCCGGCATGGGCAAATGTTTCCCATGGGTGCGGACGACCTGGACGGTTTGATCCTTCGCCATGGCCTCCAGAAGGCGGTTTTTAAACGACAGTTCCCGGGGCTGATAGCCTTCCGTATCGATGTTGGTCACGTTACCGCTGATCAGCTTCTGCCTCTCCGAACGGTAGCTCAGCACGGAAGACAACATGGGTATCGTCTTGCCGAACAGGAAATCCACTTTCCGTCCTCCTCTTGTTGAAAATGAAGTCGCAAATTATTTTGCAAGCAACATACCAACCCCGATTAACGCAAGGGATTCAATCTTACGAATCGGAAGGAATCGCTTCGCCTTCCGATTCGTACTCCTGCAGTTTGTTACGCATCGTCCTTACACTGATCCCCAGGATTTTGGAGGCCTGCGTCCGGTTTCCCTTAACCCGTCTCAAGGCATCGAAAATCATCGTCTTTTCCATTTCCTTCAGCGTAACCGGTTCCCCCGTTGCGGCCTGGACCGAAAGGTCCGGTTCCGTCCCCCCCCCGGCCGGGGTCTCCTTTGGCACATACCGGATGGGGTTTTCCAGGTACAGATGCTCCGGGAAAATGACATCCCCGTCACAGATCAAAACCGACCGTTCTATGACATGCTCCAATTCCCTGACGTTGCCCGGCCAGGAATAGTCTTCCAGAATCCGGAATGCTTCCGGAGAAATAACGGGTTTCTTCTTCCCGTTGATCCGGCTGTATTTCTTCAAAAAATAATCGCCGAGCAGAACCACGTCCCCTTTTCGGTCCCGCAGGGGAGGGATATGGATGGGAATGACGTTCAGACGGTAGAACAGGTCTTCCCGAAATTTCTTCTCCTCGGTGCTTTTTTTCAGATCCGCATTCGTCGTGGCGATGATCCGGACATCGATGGAAACCGGTTCCCTACCGCCCAGGCGATCCACTTCCGACTCCTGAAGCACCCGTAGGAGCTTGGCCTGAAGCTGGATATCCATCTCGCCGATCTCGTCCAACAGAAGAGTCCCCCCGTCGGCCAGTTCGAACTTGCCCGGTTTTCTCTGAACGGCGCCGGTGAAGGCTCCCTTTTCGTAACCGAACATTTCGCTTTCCAGCAGGTGATGGGGAATGGCGGCGCAGTTGATCGCGACAAAGGGACGATCCTCCCGGCTGCTGTGGCGATAGATATAACGGGCAAACAGTTCCTTGCCCGTCCCGCTTTCGCCCTGGATCAGAATGCTGGATTTGCTTTTGGCGACATTTCTCATCAGGGCCAGCAGAGATCGGACATTGGCGGCCTGGCTGATGATTTCCACCGCCGTCGATACGGGCGTCTCCGGAAGGATTTCTTCTTCCGGCGCAACGCTTGAGACAAGGACTTTCTTCACCACGGCCTGCAGATCATCCAGGGAAAAAGGCTTCATGATAAACTCCGAGGCCCCTTCTTTCATGGCCTCGACGGCCGTGCTGACGGTTCCGTAGGCGGTGATGAGAATAACCGGCGTCTGTGGCGATATTTTTTTGACGCCTTTCAGGACATCCATTCCTCCCAGGCGGGGCATTCTCATATCGGTCACTACGATCCCGAAGGGCCGAGCCTGGAATTTCTGCAGGGCTTCGGATCCGTTATCCGCAGATTCCACTTCATAGCCGCACGCCTCCAGGGACTCGGACAGGGCATACCGCATGGACGGATCGTCATCCACAATGAGAATTCTTCTCGTTTTGTCTGTCATTTTTTTACACTCGTTTCTGTCGGCTCGTTTCCCGTCACGCTTATGGTTCGACCAAGGGGAAAACTATGCTGAATGACGTCGTCCCGTCGGCTCCGCTCTCGGCGGACAAGGCACCGTTATGCATGGAAACGATGTTCCGGATCACGGCAAAATGAAAACCCGCCATCCGTTCGTCGCCTTCCTCGGGACTGAAAAACCGCTGGATGTGATCGCCCGAATCTCCCGGGCGGTTGTCCGTAAAGCTGATCCGGAGGGCCGGCCCTTTCGCTTTGCCGTCTTCGATCTTCGTGCGGATATGAATCCGCCCCTCCTCGGGAAGCGACTTGAGGGCATTCAGGATAAGGCCCATGAAAATCTGGCGGATCATCACCGGATTTCCCCGGATAACGGGCTCCGCCGGGTCATATTCCACGGAGAGAAATACGTGTCCCTGATCGGAAATCTGGTCGGAATACAAGAGAACCTCTTTCAGGAGATCATGGACGTTCATCATTTCCATAAGGGGTTCCACCGTTTTGGCATGCCGCAGAAGCTCCTCGATTTTCTGATCGATGTTCTTGACCGACTGAATGATCCGGTCGACCCAGTCCCGTTGCTTCGCTTCCCGTACACTGCGCATCAAAAGGGACGAAAAAAGCTCGATGCTTCCCAGGGGATTGCGCACTTCATGGGCGATCCGGGCGGCCATTTCGAGCATGGCGGCGTTTTTTTCCATGTAGCGCGCCTGTTTTTCCAGCTTCAAGGTTCCGGTCATGTCGTACATGACCCAGGCCGTGTCGCCCGGCTTTCCATCGACCGTCGTAATGCGGGAAGAGAATATTTCCAGCACCCGGCCGTTCAGGGTGATGCGATGACCGGCATGCCCGCTGGAATGGCCGTTCAGGATGTGATCGACCTTGCCGGGCTCCATTCCGTCAAATATTTGACGGATATGAACTCCCTGAAGATCTTCTTCACGGGCCGAGAGAATATTCTGCGCGGCACGGTTGGCGATCTTCACGCCCCCGTCGCCGTCCGTAACCAGGATCCCCGCCGTCAGGTTCTCGAGAATGCCGCGGAGATAGTTTTTCATATTTTCCCGCTCCGCATTGATCCGTGACAGCTCGGCGTTTTTCTCCTCCAGCTCCAGGCCGACCTGAACGATTTTTTCCTGCAACCGGCCGTAAACTTCCTGCAGACGGGCGGAAGACTGCTGAAATGCGTCAAAAGATGCTTTTAAGAGGTGGATGTCTTCCATATATTATCCCGGCAGCAAACTCGATGAACCCGCAAAAGTCCCCGAAATGTTCGATTTATCCCCCCCAGGCGAGCGCTTACATTCAAGTCGTCACCCCGGGCATCGGATCCTTCACTTCAAATAGTCTTCGTAAGCGGCAAACCAGGTCCCGTCACGCAAGCCGTAGTCAGCCACCGCGGCCCAGAAGGGATCTTCCGTATTTTCTCTTACCCGGCTGGAAGATTTTTCTGCCAGGACCGGATTGTTCGACCTGATATACCCACCGGCCAGGCGGAACAGGGCCCATCGCCGCCCGGAGCCTTCCGGCAGGGAGGAAAGGGACTGCGTCACCAGGGGGATTCCCTGATCATACTGCCTGGCCTCAAAATAGCACTCTCCCCGGCTCAGGTATATTTCCCCCTTCAACGATTCGGACAAGGCCCCGGGTATTGGGGCTGCACGGTCGAGTGCTTCCTGATAATACTGGAGGGCAAGAGCCCCCCGTCCCCTTCGTTTGAGCGCATCGGCATAGCGGTAAAGGCTCAGGGCGGCACCCTGTTCCCGCTCGATGGGCATCGCCGCGGCATAGGATTCAACGGCCCCATCATAATTTTTTTCCTCATAATACGAATCGGCCAGTATCCGCCTGGCCTGCTTCGCCACAGCGCCCCCGGCACCTTTCTGAGACAGCAGCACCACCAGCCTCGCCTGCCCCTCCCTCGTTCTGCCGCTTTTTATCTCCGCTTCGGCGATGGCCAGGTCCAGCCCCGTGGAATCAGGCCATGCCTGCGTGTTTCCGAGGTCCTGGAAGATTTTGGCCGCCTGTTCGTACAGCCCCAGATTTTTAAGACTGTCGGCGACTTTAAACAGGACGTTTACGTCCCGGTTGTATTCCAAACCTTTGCCGGTAAAATATAGATCGGCTACGGCAAGATGATCTCCCTTCCCGTAATAGTCGTTGATCAGGGCGTTCCGGGTCTCCTCCAGGCTTTTGCGGCAGGACGCCCGGTAACGGCTTTTTGGATAGAGGCGCAAGATCTTGGCGTACGCGTAGAAGGCCTCGCGAAAATGATTCATGGCCGCCAGGATGTTCCCCTTCAGATACAGCACCTCCTCCGACAGGGCATCTCCCTTGAGTTCCGTGAGCATCCGGTCACAGCTCAGAAGCGGCTCCCGGTAAGCTTCATCTCACTGAAAGCTGAGGGAGGTCCTGTCACCCGGTTTTTGGGCCCCCAACTCCGCCAGCAGAAAACGATGCCGGATCGTTTCTTTT